>CAYLJT010001213.1:0-1503 GCA_964383995.1 uncultured Polyangiaceae bacterium | reverse complement strand
CGGCAGCGTCACCGCCAAGCTGCTCGATTTCGGCATCGCCAAGCTCACCGACGACGAAGGCGCGCAGCACAAGACGGTGACCGGCGCGGCCATCGGCACGCCAAGCTACATGTCGCCCGAGCAGTGCCGCGGAAAGAACGTCGACCCACGCACCGATATCTATTCCTTCGGCGTCGTGATCTTCGAGGTGCTCACCGGTCAGCTTCCGTTCGATGGCGAATCGGCGGTAGACCTGTTTTTCAAGCACACCGGTGAGGCGCCACCCACCCTATCGTCGATCGATCCAAGCCTTCTGGCCCTCGACGAGCCGGTGCTCGAAACCCTGCAAAAACGGCCTGCCGCGCGGCCGGCCACGGCCGGGGCGGCGCTGGCCGGGCTGGCCCGGGCCGCGCGCTCCGTCGGGCTTCTACCCCCCGAAGGGCAGACCGTCGTTTCGGCCATGCCTGGCATGTCTCAGACAAGCGCCCCCGCCTACCGTCAGGTTACGCCGAGCGGAAACGTGGCTCACACGCCCGCCGGGCAGACCGACGCCTCCCCCGACCTGTTCGCCGAGACGGTCAGGCTCGACAGCCAAGCGCCCAACGGGCCCGACCCCCGGATGCAAGGTGCCATGCGCGCCGTCGCCGAGGCGCGCATCGCCGTGGCGCAAACGGCCGTTCTAGCCGGAAGCGGCGCAACGCGCGAGGGCGGGCCGACCGACGGCGCGGTCTCGTTCGGCCAGCCCGTTCCCCCGCCCAAACGCTCTTGGGCGGCCCTGTTCGTCGGTGCCGCGCTGGTCCTGAGCTGTGGCGTCGCCTGGCTGGTGTTGCGCGGCGGAGCAGCCAGCGTCACCGAGCAAGAGCCTACCCTCGCCGCCGACAGCGCCACGGCTTCCGCAGCCGAAAACGTCGCTGCGCCCCCGGCAGACGCAACCATGACGGTCGAGCCTGCGGTGACGCCGGCCGCTTCTGCCAGCGTCTCGCCAACCCCGACAGCCACCACCTTGCCAACCTCCCAAACCCCTGCCGCGCCCGTCGCAACGGCCCCGGCAACCTCCAAAACGGCGGCGAGCAAGCCTCCAGCCCCCACCAAGGCGCCCGCCCCAGCGGCGGCCACCGCGAAGCCAAATCGAAACACCTTGCTCGATGGCCGGGATTGACCACCATGCTGACCCCCTTCGCCCGTAGACACTGCCATGCTGCGCTCCGATGGCTCGGGGGCGCCGCGTTGGCTCTCAACCTCGGGTTGAGCGCCAGCCCCGCCGCCGCCCAGGTCGAGTCCACCCTCGCGGAAGCGCTGTTTCGCGAAGGTAAGGCCTTGATGGACCAAAAGAACTTCGCAGAAGCTTGCCCCAAGCTCGCGGAGAGCTATCGCCTCGATCCCAAGACAGGCGCGCTGCTAAACCTTGCTGTTTGCGAACAGAGCGCCGGCATGCACGCCAGTGCTTGGGCGCACTTCATCTCGGTCGTCAACCTGGCAAGACGCGACGGCCAGGCCGATCGCGAGGCGTTCGCCAGCGAGCAG
>CAYLJT010001212.1:0-1504 GCA_964383995.1 uncultured Polyangiaceae bacterium | reverse complement strand
GCCCGGCGCATGAGACCCGTGGCCGCCGCGCCGATGTCGGGCCGCGTTTGGTTGAACGTTTCCATCGCCAGCTTGAAGCCCTTGCCCGCGGGGGCGAGCAGGTTCTCTTTTTTCACCACCACATCGTCGAGGAAGATCTGCGCAGTGTCGCTCGCGCGCTGGCCGAGCTTGTCTTCCTTCTTGCCTGCACGGAGGCCGGGGGTGTCTCGGTCAACGATGAAGGCGGCGATGCCTTTGTGCCGCAGCTCGGGGTTCGAGGTCGCGAAAATGACGTAGAAGCGCGCGTAGCTGGCGTTGGTGATCCAGCACTTTTGGCCGTTGAGGACGAAGTCGTCGCCGTGCTGCGTGAACTTGGTCTTGAGGCCGGCGACGTCGCTGCCGGCGTCGGGCTCGCTCGTCGCGTAGCTCGCCATCACCGGCTCGCTCGTGAGCAAGCCGAGGTACTTCTTCTTTTGCTCTTCGGAGCCCGCGAGCTTGATCGGCGTGAGGGCCAAGCCGTTGGCCAAGAAGCTCGTTTGGATGCCCGTGCAGCCGTAGGAAAGCTCTTCGGCGATCATCGCGTTCTCGAGCTCGCCCATGCCGGAGCCCCCGTACTCGGCGGGGCAGGTCGGGTTGATCAGCCCGATTTCCCAGGCCTCTTTGAACACGTCCATCGGGAAGCGTGACTGTTGATCACACTCGGCGGCGATGGGTGTGATGCGCTCCTTCGTGAAACGTCGGGCCGTCTCGATGAGACTTTGATGCTCTTCGCCGAGAGAAAAATGCAGCACGTTGACCTCCGGTGCGACGGTTACTCCTTGAACCGACGCTTCTTTTTTTCGAGCTCGGCCCGCACGGCGCGGGCCCCGAGCGAATAGCCCACGATTAGGCCGAGCAGGAGCACGCTCGGGATATAGATGACGTGCTGGGGGGTAATGCCGCTCAGATCGGGCATCAGCGCTTCCCGTCGACCTCGGCGCGGGCCTTGGCGAGGGCTCCTTCGAGGTCGGTGATGCGGGTGTCGATTTGCTTTTGGCGACGCCACGACAGCCACACGAAAATCAAAACGAGGGCCCAAATCGCCGCGTAGGCCTCGACCAACAGGGCCTCGCCGCTCTGCATGTCGTTGCCGCCTTCGACCGGGCGAAACGCGGTCGAGCGGTCTTCGGTGGTGGTGGTCTCTGCGGGCGCGGGCGTCTGTGCCATATCGTTTGAGCTCCAAAGAATCGGCCGTGGCCTACTCTTCACCTACGCCAACTTCGAGGGCCTCTTGCTCGAGGGACTCGAGGCGCCCCATGGCCAAGTCTTCGCGGGTGCGCATCCACAGCAGCACCACGGCGAGCAGCGTGAAGGTGAGAAATCCGAGGCCCAACGCGCTTTGCATGTTGGGGTCTTGCAGACCACCGCCGCCCGTCGTGATGACCTTCGGGTGATTGCCGCCCCACTTCTGCACCGAGTAGTGGATGACCGGCAGGTTGGCCGCTCCGAGCACGCCGAGAGCCGCGGCGAACTTTCGTTCGGCCTC
>CAYLJT010001211.1:0-1505 GCA_964383995.1 uncultured Polyangiaceae bacterium | reverse complement strand
CCAGGCTCGTCTTGCCAACGCCGGGGGGCCCCACGAACGACAGCACCGGTCCGCGCAGTTTCTTGGTCAGAGCCTGAACCGCGAGGTATTCGACGATGCGCTCTTTGATTTTCCGAAGACCGTAGTGGTCCTCCTCCAGGATGCGCTCGGCCTCGACGATATCGTAACGCTCTTCGGTCTTTTCGCCCCAGGGTAGGTCGATGATCCAATCGAGGTAGTTTCGCACCACGGTCGCTTCGGCGCTCGTGGGGTGCATCATCTTGAGCTTTTTCAGCTCTTTCTTGGCTTTGGCGGCGGCTTCCTTGGGAAGCTTTTTCGCCTTCAGGGCCTCTTCGACCTCCTGAATTTCGTTCTTGAGCTCGTCCTTCTCGCCGCCGCCAAGCTCCTTCTGAATGGCCTTCATCTGCTCATTCAGGTAGTATTCCTTCTGCGTTCGCTCCATCTGCTTCTTGACGCGAGAGCGAATCTTCTTTTCGACCTGGAGTATCTCGACCTCGGCCTGCAGCAGCTCGACCAGCCGATCCAAGCGCTTCTTGCCATCAGGCATTTCGAGCAGAGCTTGACGGTCTGCCAGTTTGATCGTCGGGAGCGCCGCGATCACATGGTCCGAGAGCCGGCCCGCGTCGTCGATGGCCTGAACGGTCATCACCGTTTCGGGGGGAATTTTCTTGTTGAGCTTGACCAGGATCTCGAACGTCGACTGCACGCTGCGCATCAGCGCGGTTGTCTCGGGGTTGGGAGAGACAACCTCTTGGATGGTGTCGTACTCCACCAAGAAATAAGGCTCGGTCGTGACGTAACGCGTGATTCTTGCTCGCCTTTTGCCCTCGACCTGGACACGCACCGTGCCGTCTTGCAGGCGCAGCATCTGGACCACCTGGCCCACCGCCCCGACCTCGAAGATGTCGTCGGGGACAGGCTCGTTGGTCTTGGCGTTGCGTTGCGCCGCCAAAAAGACCTCTTTGCCCCGGTTCATGGCGTCATCGAGGGCGGCGATGCTGCGATCTCTCCCGACGAATAGCTGGGACACCATGTGCGGAAACACGATGATGTCTCGCAAGGGCAGGAGCGGCGCCGTTCCCCCTTCGGCACCGTCCCGTTTTTTTTCGCTATCGCCCTTGGAGTTGCTTGCCATGTTGGTCGCTGGGTGTGGGGCGAATGCCCCACCGAATCAGACTAGGGCCGCGCATGTTTCGCGAAGCGAAATCCAGGGCTGAGCCCCGTTTCCGAGCGCGCGCGGCACCAGGCGCGCCCGACGCTCAGGCCAGCTCGGCTTCCTTCGCGTAAACGATGAGCGGTGCTTCGTGCTTGAGAATGACGTCCTCGCTCACGACAACCTCTTTGATGCCTGTGCGCGAGGGGATGTCGTACATGATGTCGAGCATCGACGCCTCCAGGATGGCCCGGAGCCCGCGTGCACCGCTGTTGCGCTCGAGCGCCTGACGCGCCACGGCGGTCAGCGCGCCCTTCGAGAACTTCAGCTTCACGCCGTCCATCTCGAACAG
>CAYLJT010001210.1:0-1514 GCA_964383995.1 uncultured Polyangiaceae bacterium | reverse complement strand
GTCGAACGCTTCGTTGGCGGTTTGCGTGAGCATCGGGGAGATGGCGTCGTGGGGCATGAGAACTCCGCTTTCGGAAGTTGGAATAATGGGGAAACTACCACTCCACGGGCATTGGCTCGGGGCGACAGGCGGTGCCGCCGCGTGGTCCTCCGGGGTAGTCGGGGGGACCGAGCGTCCCCAGCTCGCCTACGTATCCGCTTCCCCAGCACCACACCTCGTGGGACTCCAGAAGCGCGCAGCTCGTCCCGTTGGAGGCAGCGACCTCGATGGCTGGGCTTGGCAAGGGGACAAGCATGGGTGTGAGCTGGGGGTCGGCCGCGTTAGGTCCCGCGCCGGAGCAGGGACCACGTCCCCAACAGTACACCGCTCCCGCGTCATCGACGGCGCAGCCTTGAACGACGCCGGCCGCGACGGATCGGATTTCCGTCAGCCCCAGGACAGGTGCGGGCGCGTCACGCGTGATCTGCGTACCGTCCCCCAACTGTCCATAGTCATTGTCGCCGAAGCAATAGACGCGGCCATCGACCGAGATAGCGCATGCAAATCCGCTCCCGAAGTGCAGCCTCCCGACAATGCGAAGCTGGTCGAGCTCAGGGACGCACCAGAGGCGGCCGCCATGGGTCGCCAGATTGTGGTCGCAAACGCAGTCCAAACTACCATCGGCGCGTGTCCCGCATATGGCAGAGCTCTCGACCGCAATGTCAACGAAAGGCCCAGACACCCCGTCGACCGGGCGCGGTCGGTAGCTCACGACGTCGTCGACGTCCGCTTGGCCCCATGCCACCACGTCCCCCTCGGCGCGAAGCGCCACAAAACCGGAGGAATCGCCTGCGAGAGCCGTGGCATCTTCCAGATCGACGACCGTGCTTGGGTAGTCCGACGCGGGCCGCCCCCCGTTCCCGAGCATCCCAAAGTCGCCATCTCCGACGCACCGCACCGTCCCATCGGCGATTCGCGCGCAGTTGGTGTAGTATGCAGGGGCAACCTCCTCGACACAGGCAAAGCCCTTGACGACCGCGGGGACCCACACCCGCCCCGACAGGTCGGCTCCCAACTGCCCTCCGAAATTATCACCCCAGCACTTGACCCCTCCTCCGGAGTGAATTGCGCAGAAGTAACTTCCCACCCCCAGCGCGACGACGGAGACCGGGTAGACAGCTTCGGCGCTCGGCGTGCCGCGACAGGGATCCTCTTCTGGGTCTGCGCATCCGATGGACACGCTCAAGAGGAGTGCGACGGATGAAATCGGAACGCCAAGAATTGCGCGGCTCATGGCGCCGCCCAGAGCGGGTCCACGTTGGGACTTAGGAAGAGGTCGAAGTTCGTGGGCACGCTCGGTAGCCGATTCAGGTATCCCCACGCGTCTCCCGAACCGAGCGTCCCCTCGCCGGCATCACTCTCGATCCTGTTTCCATTGAACACCGCAGCCACGCTGCGGCCGTCGATGTGTCGCGCAAGGAGCGAGATGTAGCCACTTCCGGCGCCGTTCTTGACGACCATGGGAAGGGAAGTTG
>CAYLJT010001209.1:0-1515 GCA_964383995.1 uncultured Polyangiaceae bacterium | reverse complement strand
CGCGTCGCGCGGCCCGTCAGCCATCTCCTGCGCACGCAAAACCTGTACGTGGAAGGCCTGGGCTTGCAGGTCCTCGGCGGCTTCCACGACCACGAGGGCTTCGACGGCGTCATGCTGGGTAGCCCCGACGCGGGCTACCATTTCGAGCTGACCATGTGCCGCGCTCATCCGGTTGCTCCCCAACCTACCCACGAAGACCTTACCGTCTTCTACCTACCCGAGCGGGGCGAGTGGGAGGCCGCGTGCGACCGGATGATCGCCGCGGGGTTCAAGCAGGTGGCCTCGTTCAACCCCTACTGGGATCTCCGGGGGCGCACCTTCGAAGACCCGGACGGCTATCGTTTTGTGCTGCAAAACGCGGCTTGGAGCAACGTGGGAGGCGGCTGAGCCGGCCGCTTAACGCAAGTTCACACGACTTTCGTCGGGAGAGACTGGACATTCCGCGCGCGCGCCGCAAATTAGCGCGCCATGCCCGCCCTGACACGCCTGCGCCTCGAGCGCGCCCAGGCCTCGAAGCAGTTCACCAACGGCCGTTTTCGCAACACGTCGGGGGCGCGGCCGGACTTGAAGGGAGGGGGGCTCCCGCTGCTCGGCGAGTACTTTTTTGGCGACGCCGTGCGCGTGCCCAAGACGCCTATTCCGGTGGAGAGTCCGCTGGAGCGCTGGGCCGAGCGGGCTCGCGCCTCCGAGCTTCGCATGACATGGCTCGGACACAGCACCTTGCTCATCGAGTCGGCCGGGCTGCGCGTCCTCACCGATCCGGTGTTCGGCCCGCGCGCGTCCCCGGTGTCCTTCGTGGGGCCGCGCCGGTTCCACCCGGTTCCGGCCACCGTCGCCGAGCTTCCACCCCTCGACGCCGTGCTGTTGTCCCACGACCACTACGACCACCTGTGCGAGTCGAGCATGCGCGCGCTCGCCAAGCTGCGCGTGCCGATCGTCACGTCGCTCGGGGTCGGTGCCCACCTGGAAAAGCTCGGGGTGGACCCAACCCTCATCAGCGAGCTGGACTGGTGGGAAGAACAGGTGCTCGCCGGGGGAAGGTTGTCGTTCCGGGCTACGCCCGCGCAACACTTTTCAGGTCGCGGTCTGACCGACCGCAACAGCACACTGTGGTCGTCCTGGGTCATCCAGACCGACCACCACAAAGTCTTCTTCTCGGGCGACACGGGTCTTACCGAGGAGTTTCGTGCGGTAGGCGAGGCGCTCGGCCCCTTCGACGTCGTCATGCTCGAAATTGGCGCGTATCACCCGGCTTGGGGCGATATCCACCTGGGACCGGAGAACGCCCTGAAGGCCTTCCAGATGCTCGGTGGAGGGGCGCTCTTGCCGGTGCACTGGGGCACGTTCGATCTGGCCCTGCACGCCTGGGACGAGCCCGCGGAGACGCTGCTCTCGCTGGCAAAGCCCTTGGGCGCTCGCGTGCTCACGCCGACCCTGGGTCGACCCTTCCTACCCGCGCAGGTCGAGGGGCCGAGCCCCTGGTGGCGCGCGTTGGGTGGGAAGGAACCGGCGTCC
>CAYLJT010001208.1:0-1520 GCA_964383995.1 uncultured Polyangiaceae bacterium | reverse complement strand
GTGCCCAAGGTGCGGCGCAAGGCGTGATCACCGTCACGCCACCGCCGTACCGCTTTGACATTGCCATCGAGGAAGACCTGATCGAGGAAGTCGTGCGCATCATCGGCTACAGCCGCCTGCCCACGACGCCGCCGCTGGCGCCCATCACGGCGCGTGTGCGGCCCGAGACGCTGCGCAGCCGCATTGCCGTGCGGCGGTCTCTGGCCGCGCTGGGGTATCAGGAAACCATCAACTTCAGCTTTGTCGAGGAAGCCTGGGAGCGCGATCTCGCCGGCAACGCAGACCCCATTCGCCTGCTCAACCCGATTGCCAGCCAGATGGGGGTGATGCGCTCGTCGCTGCTGGGTTCGCTACTGCAGGTGTTGCGCTTCAACGTGGACCGCAAGGCCGAGCGCGTGCGCGTGTTTGAGCTGGGCCGGGTTTTCCTGCGCGACGCTTCCGTGGCCGCCACCGACAGTACTGTTCGCGGCGTGCACCAGCCCATGCGGGTGGCGGGCCTGGCCTGGGGCGATGTAGATGGCCTGCAGTGGGGCCGCAAGGCCACAGGTGTGGATTTCTACGATGTCAAGGGAGATGTCGAATCCCTGCTGGCGCCTGCGGGTGCACAGTTCAGCGCCGGGCAACATCCGGCCCTGCACCCGGGCCGCTGCGCCCGTGTGAGCCTGCAGGGGCGTGACATCGGCGTGGTCGGCGAACTGCATCCGCGCTCGCGGCAGGCCTGGGGGTTCAGCGTGGCCCCTGTGCTGTTCGAGCTGGAGCTGGACGCTGTGGTCGCCCATGCGTTGCCGGTGTTCGAAGCGCCGGCCAAGTTCCAGGCCGTACTGCGCGATATTGCCGTGATTGCCGGTCCCGCCGTCACGCATGCCGCGCTGCTCCAGTCCATCCACGCAGCGCCCACTGGTGGCCTGTTGCGCGATGCCGTGTTGTTTGATGTCTACAAGCCTACGCAGGCGCAGGCGGGGCTTGAGGCGGGCGAGCGCAGTCTTGCGGTACGCTTGACGCTCAACAGCGATGAAGCAACGCTGACCGACGACCAGATCGAGGCGGTCGTCCAGGCCGTGACAGCCCGCTTGGGCGCTGATCTCGGCGTTCGCCTTCGGGCCTGAGCCGTGCGCGCCACGCACCCACAACAAGAGGACGCCATCATGGATTTTGCAGTCGAAAGCCTGGAGACGCCTGCGCTCACCAAGGCCCAGCTGGCCGAACTGCTGTTCGAGCAGATTGGCCTGAACAAGCGCGAGTCCAAGGACATGATCGATGCCTTCTTCGACCTGATGGCCGATCGCCTGGTGGAAGGCGAGGACGTCAAGATTTCCGGCTTCGGCAATTTCCAGATTCGCACCAAAGCGCCCCGTCCCGGCCGCAACCCGCGCACGGGCGAGGCCATCCCCATCGATGCGCGGCGGGTGGTCACTTTCCACGCCAGCCACAAGCTCAAGGAACTTATCAAGGGCGAGGGTGGCGAGGATTCGCGCTCCGAGTCGTGACCGGGAACAACACTTTGGGCGAAAAACGCACAA
>CAYLJT010001207.1:0-1528 GCA_964383995.1 uncultured Polyangiaceae bacterium | reverse complement strand
AACCAACGACCCCTACCGTGTCAAGGTAGTGCTCTACCACTGAGCTACGCGCCTGCGCCGAACGAGTTGTCAAAGCGAACGGACGGAATTGCTCCGACCAAAAACGCAGGCGGCTGCCTAGCTGGATGTCGCCGCGAAGTCAACACGGTGACCTCGCTTTTTTCTGTTCGCATGGCCCGCGCGTTGGGCTAAGCACGCGGCATCTACGAGCTCAAACATCTCGTCAGTGGACGGCGAGTCGCCGTTTTTCGCTGGAGGAATCATGGCCGAAGGGCGCGATATTACTGCCGAAGTCAAGCGCATCATCAAAGAGCAGCTCGACGTCGATGAAAAAGACATCAAGCCGGAGGCGTCGTTCATCGAGGACCTCGGCGCCGACTCGCTCGGCCTTGTGGAGCTCGTTTTGGCTTTCGAGGAGGCTTTCGAGATCGACATCCCCGACGAAGACACGGAGAAGATCCGTACCGTTCAGGATGCGATCGACTACATCAACAGCCACGCGAAGAAGTAACGGACCCTCGACCGCACGGTCCTCCGTGTGGTCGCGGCGAGCCGCCGCGCGCCCAGGCGCGCCAATGCCCCCCGAGAAGCAACGGAATTGATGGAACGCGTCGTCATCACCGGGATTGGCCTTGTTACTCCCAACGGCGTCGGCACCGAAGCCACGTGGCGTGAGGTGGCCGAAGGAAAATCCGGCATCGCGCCCATCACGGCCTTCGACGCTAGCGAGTTTCCAACGAAAATCGCCGGTGAAGTGAAGGGTTTCGTCCCCGAAGAGCACATCCCCAAAAAGAAGCTCAAGGAGATGGGGCGCTTCGCCCAGCTCTCGATCGCCGCCTCGCAACTTTGCGTGAAGGATGCGGGCATCGAGCTCACCGAGGAAGACCGCGACGCCTGCGGAACCTTCATTGGCGTGGGGCTTGGTGGGCTCGAGCACCTCTACACCCATTCGCTCACGCTGGCGGCCAAGGGGCCCACGAAAATCAGCCCCTATTTCATTCCGAGCGTGATCGCCAACCTCGCCGCGGGGCAGGTCGCGATGGCCCTCGGTCTGCGCGGGCCGAGCTACTGCAACACGAGCGCGTGTGCATCGAGCGCGCACTCGCTCGGCGAAGCGTTCGAGTGGATTCGCCGCGGGCGCACGTCGATCATGTTGGCGGGCGGCGCGGAGGCCACGATCACGGGTCTCGGCATCGGCGGCTTCACGGCCATGTTTGCCTTGTCTCGACGCAACGACGAGCCGACCCGCGCGAGCCGCCCATGGGATCGGGGTCGCGATGGTTTCGTGTGCGCCGAAGGCGCTGGCACGCTGCTGCTCGAGTCGCTGTCAAGAGCAAAAGCGCGAGGCGCCAAAATCTACGGTGAAATCACGGGTTACGGCGCGAGCTGCGACGCCTACCACCTCACCAAGCCGGCCCCCGAGGGCGAGGGCGCGCAGCGAGCCATGAAGATGGCCTTGAGCGACGCCAAGCTCGATCCAACCGCCATCGACTACATCAACGCGCACGGCACATCGACGCCCCACGGG
>CAYLJT010001206.1:0-1529 GCA_964383995.1 uncultured Polyangiaceae bacterium | reverse complement strand
GCCGCCAGCTCCACCGCCGTCACGTCGCTCTCGACCGTGTGGCGGAGCATGTGCTGCTGGCCGCCGATCACTTTCCACAGCTCGATGCGCACCACGCCTTCGCGCATCCGTGCCGCCGATACGTAGCCTTGACCCTCCAAGAGGGCCGCCGCTTCCCCCGCTACACGCAGTCGCTCGCTCGCATCCATCGCCGCCCAGGCTGGCCCGGGTGGCTCACGGTCGCAACGTTTGCTCGGAATAAACCGAAACCATCGGTGTTCCATCGGCGCCGTGACGCCCCGCAAGAGATATGACGTGTGGTTCTTGCAACTGGCAGCGACGGAACTAGGATGGCGCCGCTTCTCGACCTGGTACTTTTTTGATCCAGTGGCTCGGGGGCGCCGCCAGAGGGGAGCACTTCCCCAGACTCGGAGGAGGTCGGTTTGTCCAGCGATGTGATGATCGAGGCCCGCGACCTGAGCAAACGCTTCGGTTCGTTCAAGGCCCTCGACAAAGTCAGCTTCGAAGTGGAGCGCGGTGAGGTGGTTGGATTTCTCGGCCCGAACGGCGCCGGCAAATCCACCACGATGCGCATCCTAACTTGTTTCATTTCGGCCAGCGCCGGGGCGGCAAAGGTGGCCGGATTCGACGTCTTCGACGACCCCCTCGAGGTCCGAAAGCGTATCGGGTACCTGCCCCAACGGGCGCCCCTCTACGGCGAAATGAACGTCTGGGAGTACCTGTCGTTCGTGGCCGAAATGCGCGGGCTCGAGAGCAGCGTGTTTCGCAAGCGCATGAAAGGCATCGTCGAGGTCTGCGGCCTCGGTGGCGTGCTCGGCAAAGACATCCGCACGCTGTCCCACGGCTTTCGTCAGCGCGTAGGCCTCGGCCAAGCGCTGGTCCACGACCCCCCGATCCTCATCCTCGACGAGCCGACGAGCGATCTCGATCCCAACGAGAAGGCCGAGGTCATCCGCTACATCAAGCAAATCGGCAAGGAGCGCACCATCCTGCTCTCCACGCACAACCTCTCCGAGGTCGAGGCCGCGTGCGCGCGCGCCATCATCGTGTCGAAGGGCCGCGTGGTCGCCGATGGCGGTCTCGATGACATTCGTTCGCGCTCGAACCGCGTTCGCTACATCATCACCATCCACGAAAAGAAGGCTTTTGAGGGCAAAAAGGCCCCGACCGCGCAGGAAGTTCAAGACGCGTTGAGCGCCGTCAGCGGCGCCACCAACGTGGTCGAGCTGCCCACCGACGACAAAGCCCACGCCTTCCAGCTCAGCTCGAGCATGAACCTCGATCTGCGCGAGGCGCTGTTCCAGCTCATCGTGCAAAAGGGCTGGCTCTTGCTCGAAATGCGTCGCGATACGCAGACCCTCGAAGACGTGTTCAAGACCCTCACCAAGGGCGACGAACGCAAAGATCGAGGACGTCCCGCGGTGTTCGACGACGAAGCCGACGACGAAGAGGACGAAGACGAGGGCGACGAGGACAAGGGCGCCGACGAAGAAGAAGACGACGACGAGGCGGGGGACGACGACGGCGCC
>CAYLJT010001205.1:0-1534 GCA_964383995.1 uncultured Polyangiaceae bacterium | reverse complement strand
CTGCCACTGCCGCCCAATGCAGGCGCCAATCGGCCGTCGACCGCCCCCGCGGCCATGCCGTCCGGGCCCCCGGGCATGCCCTCCAGCATGCCCTCGAACATGCCCTCCGCCCTCCCTTCCAACATGCCTCCGCCCCGCATGAGCGTGCCACCGCCGAACCCCTTCGCACAGACGGGCGGTTTTGGCGCCCCGGACAGCGCCCTCGCTCCGCCGAACTTTCGCCCGGAAATCCTCGGCCTACCGCTGGGCGTGGCCGCTCTATTGGGCTTCGGTCTCGCCCTCTTGTTCATCATTTTGCTTTGGCTGCTTTTGGCCTGATTCCGTGGGCCAGCGCTCCCGCGTGGCCGGTTGTTTCGATGCATAGCCACGAAGGCAGCGCGATTTGGTGCATGAAGTGAGGTCAGGGCCCTTGCGGACCGCGGCGTAGGGCCGGTACCGTCCCTTTTCATGAGTGAGCAAGTCGAGTGGGTCCTCATCGGCATCGACGAAAAAACCGCGCGTCGGCAGGGCATTCCGCCGAGCATTCCGGTGCCCAAGGCACAGTTCGAGTCCCTCGCTGACACCGGGTTGAAGCCCGAGATCGTGCGGGCTTGGATCAAAGATTTTCTCAACAACTCGGAGCCCGGAAAGAGCGGCGTTTGGCGCAAGCAAAACAGCGCGACCGTGACCAAGCTCGAGGCCTTCGTCGACAAAGCCGGGGCCTGGGAGAAGGCGCAGGCGGCCTTCGGCGAGTCGGACTACGACAAGGCCATTGCGGCGCTGAAGCGGGTCGTCATGATGGACCCCGACGATCACGCTGCGCGCCTGTATCTGGGCTCCGCCCTCGCGAACCAAAAGAACTTCGCCGAGGCGATGAAGCACTTCAAGGCGGTTCGGCCGACGTTCGAGGGCGACCCCGATTACCACGTCACCGTGAGCCACGTGGAGCTCGCCATGGGGCGTCGCGACGACGCGATTGGCCAGCTCGTTTTGGCCCTCGAAGCCAAGCCCGACCACCAGCCCGCCCTGGATGGCCTGGCGGCCCTCGGCGTCCTCGTTGCAATTTACGAAAACCCCCACGATGCGACGTCGCTGACCTATGTGCGCGCCGATAGCGTGGTGGAGTACCTCGTTGGTGAGTGGGACAAAGAGCCGCGAGACGCCAAGTTCTTCCTGGAGCAGCTCGCCTATCACGAGCGTGAAGGGCGCTTTGAAATCGCGCTCCTCGCCGCCGAGCGGGCGGCCAAGGTGGGTGGCGGAGAGCGGGCCTCGTTGGCGACCATTGCGGCCCTGCGAGAGCTCGGTCGGCTCGACGACTCGCTGGCGAAAGCCCAGGCGTTTGTCGCCGAATTTCCGGACTCGGCGGGCGGGCACGTGGAGCTCTCCCGCTGTCTTTCTCGGGCCGGCCGCGACGACGACGCCTCCCGTGAGGTCGAGCGCGCCCTGGAGCTCGACCCCGGCGACCAGCTCGCCCTGGTGCTGCGCTTCTGGCCCGCCGACCGCAGCGATATTCAACAGGTCAACGAGGCGATCCCGGCCTTGAAGGCCTTCGCGG
>CAYLJT010001204.1:0-1550 GCA_964383995.1 uncultured Polyangiaceae bacterium | reverse complement strand
CTTATCGGCGTGGGTCAGCTCGATGACGCTGTCGAGCATGGCTTCGAGCAGCTCGTTGACGTTGGAGCGGCTGATGAGCTTTTCGCTGAAGCCAAACAGCTTGCGCACGCCCGCCAGCTCGCTCGACACCGAGGGCTTGGGCTTGTCTTCTTCGTCGTCGGGCCGGGGCGGCGGGGCGTCGGCGAACATCGAGAAACCGAGCTGCGCCGGACCAAGCTCGAAGCGGTCGTTGTGCACGAGACGAACGCGCCGCTTCTTTTTGCCGTTGATCAGGATCTCGGTCTCGCGGTCGATCTCTTCGAGGGTGAAGTCGCGACCGTCGAAGACAATTTGCGCGGCGTGGTCGGCGATGTTCGGCCCGGACAAAACAACGTCGTTGCCGAGCGCGCGACCCAACGTCGTTACGGGCTTATGAACGCTGTAAACGCGGGGCGAGCCCGTGGGGAGGAAATACCGGAGGGTCGGCATCGCGTGCAGGCTACCAGAGGTCGCCGTAGATCGAGACGCCTAGACCACCGGGCACGGGGCTCAGGTTGCCTCCGAGCACGCGCGCGAGCTTCGGACGCTCTTCTGTCTCGTCGCGGACAATGGCGCCCGCGCGTTCGGGCTTGCCGATCAGGGCACCGACGCCGAGGCCCAAAGCGCCCGCAACGCCCTGGAAAATAAGCCCGCGGCGCGGGTCGTAGTTGTCGCTGCCTGCGTAGAAAATGTAGACCGGGAGCGAGGCCGCGGTGCCCAGCGCGAGGCCTCCCCACATCCATTGCAGTTGGTCCTGCGAGGGCGTCCACACGGGCGAGAGGGCCACGGCGCCCGCGAGCGCGACGTTGAAGCCGATCAGCCCACCGAGGCCCGCCGAGTCGTTCGTGAGCCCCCACGAGCAGTAGTAGCAAGACGCGCCCGCGCCGAACTCGCTGCCCAAGATGGTGCCCCAGAAGATGCTCGACGTAAGAAACGCGTTCGTCATCGGTTGCGGCTTGAGCCAGCGATAAAACGCGTAGCCCGCGCCGCCGCCGAGGGCCGCGCCGATGACCTCGGAGCGGGCCAAGGCTTTGAAGCCCCATTCGTTTTTTTCGTCGGCGCTGACCCACTGCGTGGAGGTGATGCCCAGGCCTTCGCCCGCGCCGATGATCATGCCGGAGGCGATGGCCGAGGGCATGCCGCGGGGCATCGTGGGCCGATCGAGGAAGTAGACGCCGACGGGCGCCGCGACGCCCAAAATGGCCGGTGGCAGCAGCATCAGCCCGGGGTCGCCGATCTCGAACTCGGCATCGACCCAGATGCCCGTGCCGACGCCGAAGGCCCCCGCCGTGACGTACAGGTAGCCAATCTCCATCGGGCTCGATTTGCGGCTCGTTGGCTGCGGCGCGGGGGCGTAACCCTGGGGGTTATAGCCCTGCTGCGGATAGCCCTGCTGCGGATAGCCCTGCTGTGGGTAGCCCTGCTGCGGATAGCCCTGTTGCGGGTAGCCCTGCGGCGGATAGCCCTGTTGGGGCGGGTACTGGGCCTCGGCGGCGGCGCCGATGAGCAACGCGGAGAGGCCGCAAAACAAG
>CAYLJT010001203.1:0-1552 GCA_964383995.1 uncultured Polyangiaceae bacterium | reverse complement strand
GTGATCTTCGCCGAGTACGCCTTGGATGTCGCGGACGCCTGCCACGCGCGCGGCATCCGCACGGTGGCCGTGACGGCGGGCTACATCCACGACGCCCCGCGGCGCGACTTCTTCGCGAAGATGGATGCCGCCAACGTCGACCTGAAAGCCTTCACCGAAGACTTCTATTACAAGCTCACCGCGAGCCACCTGGATAACGTCCTCGAGACCCTGGTCTACATCCGCCAGCACACCTCCACCTGGCTCGAAATCACGACCTTGCTCATTCCAGGTCACAACGACTCGGACGCCGAGCTCAAGGCTCTTTCGAGCTGGATTTTGCGCGAGCTCGGGCCCGACGTGCCTTTGCACTTCTCCGCCTTCCACCCCGACTTTCGCATGAACGACGTGCCCGCGACGCCCCCCGCCACGCTGCGCCGCGCGCGAGACATCGCCCTGTCCACGGGCCTCCACTTCGTTTACACGGGCAACGTCCACGACGTGGAGGGCGACACCACCACCTGCGCCTCGTGCGGTGTCAAGCTCATTGTCCGAGACTGGTACGCGTTGCTCAACTACGACATCGACCAGGAAGGTCGCTGCCCGCAGTGCCGCGCCAAGGTCCCCGGCCACTTTGGCAAGCTGCCCGGACGCTTCGGTCGCCGGCGCATCCCCGTACGAATCGGCGCCTAAGGCCTGCCTCGGTGGCGTCAGACCTTGCGCAGCGGGTCGGTCGTGTCGGCGGTCGCTCCCCGCACGTAGGACAGGGCACCGAAGATCAGCACGACGACCGAGAAAGCCCCGCACAGCGCGCCCCAAAACCAGTAGGGTAGAAATAGCGCGGAGGCCATGTTCGCCACGTCGGAGGGCATGTCGCCCGTGGCCATGCGGGCGGTGTCCGTAAACAGGTAGTCACCGCGGGAGAACACGCTGAGCGCGAGCTGCACCGCCACCAACACCAGGGCAAGCTGCGCCCAGGTCTCTTTGGCCTTCAGGCCGATGGCAAGCAGGGCGGCCGCCGTGAGCCCAATGAAGAACCAGCCAAAGAAGCTCCGCACCACCCAAACGAGCGCGATGACCAACATCACGCCGGTGCCTATCAACGCGTAGCGCGCCACTTTGGCCCGCCTTGCCAGAACAAATGCGAGGGCTGCGGTGACCGCCGGACCGCACAGCCCCCCCGCCGACACGAAGGCGCGGGCGAAGCGGCCGTCGTAGCCGCTCACGTGGGCCACCCCCGAGGCGTCGCTGTTGAGCACGAAGCTGTCGAAGTTTCCACCCACGAGGACCCCGGCAATGCCATGCCCCATCTCGTGCGCCAGGGTAGAGAGCAAGACCAGTGGATAGCCGATGGTGTGTCCGTAGGGAATCAGGTAGAGACCGACCGTCAAGCCGATCGCCACGCCGAGCGAAAGCCAAGGGCGCGATGTGGCGCCCTTCGAGCTGGCAACGCGGGGCTTCGGGAGAGGGAGATGCTTGAGGGACCGGGCCATGGGGGGGCAGCCTACCCCCCCGCGCCTCAGCCGTCAAAGAGGGGCATGGTCTCGGGGTTCGTGAGTGGGAATTTCGCGGT
>CAYLJT010001202.1:0-1575 GCA_964383995.1 uncultured Polyangiaceae bacterium | reverse complement strand
CCGCCTTCCGATGGCTTCCGCGCGCTGCGCGATGGGGTCAGCTCGGCGGACCCGGACGTCGAGTCGCGCCGCGGTCTTTACAACGACATCTTCTCGCGTCTGGAGGCCGCGGGCGTTGGTCGCAGCGACCTGCAGATCGCCTGGGACTACACCACGGCCAGCCGCGAAAGCCACACGAAGATGCTTCTTCGCATGCGCGACGAGGCGCTGGCTACGGTCGGCGACGCGGGACCGGAATACACCGTCAAGAGCGTCGAGGACGCGCCCAACGAGCACATCGCCAAGCGCGTCACGCTGCTCATGACGGTGCCGCTCTACCTCGACAAAGCCGAGGCCGGGGGCAACCTGGTGCTCGGGGACGACGGCCTGCCGAAGCAGAACGGCACGGCGACCTTCGAGGTGTTGGTGCAAATTCCCAATTCGGTGCTGGTCCCTGGGGCGCCCAAGGCGGGCTTATTGCAAAACGCGCACGGGCTGTTGGGCCGCAAGACGGAAGGACAAAATGGCTACCTTGCCGAGCTGTCGGACCT
Organism: uncultured Polyangiaceae bacterium; assembly: GCA_964383995.1. GTDB lineage: Bacteria > Myxococcota_A > Polyangia > Polyangiales > Polyangiaceae > CAYLJT01. Next base: position 1,045 of record CAYLJT010001202.1, on the reverse strand, counting down.
GAAAGGTTATGTCTCGTTCGCGGTCGACCTGGTAGGCATGGCCGAAGAAGACGAAAACTGGGTGGTGCAGGCGATTGTCGGAGACATTGGCAAGTTCGACCAGCTCGTCGGTCGGCAGCACCAGGGCATCCTGAACAGCCTGCTCGCCATGCGCATGATGAAGGGTCGTTTCTGGAAAGATCCGCTGGTCCAGGTCAATGGCGAGAGCGTCATCGATCCGACCCAGTGCTACTATAGGGGAGACAGCCAGGGAGGCATCTTCGGCGCGACCTACATGGCCCTATCCACCGACGTGACCCGCGGTCTCTTGGGTGAGCCGGGCATGCCCTACAACCTGCTCCTCAACCGCAGCGTCGACTTCGACCCGTTCTTCGATGTGCTCTCCGGTATCTACGACGGCGGCCGCGACACGCAGCTCATCCTAGGTCTCGTGCAAATGCTGTGGGACAAGACCGAGCCCGTGGGCTGGGCGCCGTTCATCAACGCCGACCCTCTACCCGGCACGCCTTCCCACGAAATCCTAATCGAAGCCGCGATTGGCGACTACCAAGTGACGCCGCTCGGCGCACACATTCTGGCGCGCACCGTCGGCGCCAAGAACGTCCTGGACGTCAACCGCTCCATCTGGGGTATCGACGAGGCCAAAGGGCCGTTCGAGGGCTCCGGCATCCTGGAGTTTTCGTTCGGTCTACCCGAGTCCCCCAAGACCAACACGCCGCCGCGGGGGCCGGAAGAAGACGACCCGCACGACAAAGTCCGCGTGCTGCAAGCGTCCCACGACGCAACCGACATGTTTTTGCGCCAAGGCAAGGTGCAGAGCTTCTGCGCGGGGCCGTGCGATCCGGAGTAGGGCCACGGCAGGGCTTGTCGCGCGCTCGGGGCGATTTCCCCTAGCCTTGTACATGACGTCGTAGCCTGCCTGACGCCGCAGGAGCCGACAAGCGCGAGACCGAGGGTGAGCTCAGCATCTGGCACGGCGCCAGCAAGGACAACTGCTACCAGCTCCGGCTCGGCAAGACGAAGCGAAGGGTGTCGATTCGGGCAC
>CAYLJT010001201.1:0-1587 GCA_964383995.1 uncultured Polyangiaceae bacterium | reverse complement strand
CAGGCGGCTCGATCGGGAGCAGCTTGCTGACAAGCTTTTCTTCGGCTTTGCGAGCCCCGCCGCGGGCCCCGCGCAAGAGCTCGCTCGCCACGACGGGCGACATGCGCAAAGGGCCACCCCCCACGACCGAGAGCACAGTATCCGGCTCCTCTTCACCACGGAGCACATCGATGTGAATGCACGTGTCAAAGAAGACGATCATCGAAGTCGCCGCTGGCCGCGGCGTTCGCGGACTCGCGAAGGGCCCGCGCGCTGCGGACCCGTTCTTCTTCTTCTTGGAGCAGGGTGTTGATGAGCTCGGATTGGGTCTCGACCTTGCGCGCGCGCATGAGCGCCTTGAGCCGGGCCGTCTGTACGCGCACCGTGATGGCTTTGGTGAGCGTTCCGTATGACACCGTCGTATCCATTGTCATACGTTAGCTTGTTCCCGCCCCCTCTTCAAGCGCCCGCCAAGATCCGTCTGCAACCGGCCGCGGCCCGGGCGACGACGGCGCCCTGGGAGGGGCTCGCGCCTTGGCCACAAACCAAGATCGTCGACCCTTCGAGCTCCATCGTTTGGATCGCGATTTGAGCCGACAGCTCGCGCACGCGCGCCCCCACGTCGGCGCTCGAAATGCCGCGCGGATCCGCGAACAGCGGGGCGTACGCGGCGAGCTCTTCGCACGCGGGCCAGGCGCCCGCGCCAGCGATGAGCAGGCCCTGGTCATCCACGAGCACCACGGCGCTCATGGTCGCCTCGCTGCGGGCGGCGGCGAGCTGGTAGTGAAGCGCCGTCACAGGGTCTTCGCTGCGGCGCTGTCGACGTTCGGAGACGGGCACAGGTGCGCTTTGGCTTTCGTACAACGGGGTTTCTCCTCGAAACGAAGGATCGCCCGTCGCCGCGACTTCGGCCAACTTCAAGACGCGTGATGGACGTGCCGCGCGAGGAAGCGGTGGGTGTCGCGCCAATAGGTCCGCGCGTTCTCCCGAAACGCGAGGGCCTGAAATGCGTGGATTTCCCCAGGATAATAGCGAATTTCGCGCGGAGCGCCGAGCCGCTCCAGGGCCGCGCCAAGACGTCGTGTGTCGTCCAAGATGGGATCCTTCGTGCCCACGCCCGCGAAGAATGGAGGCAGCGGTCGGGTCGGGGGCTCCGCGCGCTCCAAGAACAACAGCGGATCCGCGAGGTCGAGGTGGCCCTCGGGCCCGCGAGCCAGGGGCAAATAGGAGCGGCTCACCTCGACGATGCGGTCGCGCAAGAAGGGCGACAGGCGCCTCCTTCGAGCAAACCGCTCGGGGTCGGACACCTGCAACATGCCGCACGCCGGTACCACCGCTAGGGGCGCGATCCCTTGCTCGAAGAGCGTGCGCGCAAAGGGCTCGGGCCGCTCGTAGCTCGTGGCGATGGTGAGCGACGTGACGAGGTTCGCCCCCGCCGATTCGCCCGCGAGCACGATGCGCGCAGGATCGCCGCCGTAGCGCGCCGCGTTCGCGACGACCCACAGGAGCGCCGCGGCGGCGTCTTCGATCGCCGCGGGGAAGCGATGCTGCGGCGCGAGGCGATAGTTGATGTTGAAAACGATGTAGCCCTTGCGCGCAAACGCCAGG
>CAYLJT010001200.1:0-1588 GCA_964383995.1 uncultured Polyangiaceae bacterium | reverse complement strand
CGCGCAGTTGCACGGGGTCGCGAGCGAGGCTGTCGAAGGGCAAAAATCCCCTTGAAACGGCGGCGATCTGCGTGCCGATCTGGCGCGCTTGATCGTTGACGTTCACGCGCGTGCCTTGGGCCACGAAGCTCATGGCTTGGGTGCCCATGCGCGGCGGACCGGGAGGCGGCTGTTGGAAACCTCCGTGCGCCGGGATCGGACCCGTGCCGTGGGGGCCGGGCGCAGGCGCTACGTTGGGCTGCACGAAGCCCGGCGGTGCCATCGGGTAGCCAGGGGGCGCGGCCGGCTTCGGAAATGGATTGGCCTGTTGGGGCGGGGGAAATGGGAACGGATAGTTGGGCGGGACGCCCGCGGGCGCTGGCGGTTGCGGCGCTTGCGGCGGGGGTTGGGGCGGCCCCCAGGGCGCGACATTGGGCGGCGGTGGGGCCGCTGACGCCGGCGCCGTCATGGGCGGCAGCGGCGCGCTGCCATCGTCGAATCGTCCACGCGTCGCGCCAAGCGCGATCTCGTCGCCGTGCCGCAGGGGCGCCTCGCCGCGAACACGCTCGTTGTTCACGAACGTGCCGTTCAAGCTGCCCAAATCGCGCAGGACGAAGTGGTCGCTGCGCAGCTCGATGATGCAGTGCTCCTTCGAGACGATCTTGTCGAGGAGCTGAATCGTGTTGTTGGGATGCCGCCCCAGCGAATTAACCGCGCGCAGATCAATGGCCTGCTGCCCCTCGGCGGTCTGGAGGATCAAGCGAGCCATCGTCGGAGCCAGACTACCGAGGCGCGCCCCGCGAAACAACGCCGGAGCCACATGGGCGCACAGTGCTTTTCCCGAGACCGCGGCCGGGATACCAAGGAAGCCATGACGGCCGATCTGATTCTCGCCATGGACCAGGGAACCACCGGGACCACCTGCCTCGTCATGGACCAGCGGGGCACCACCCTGGGGCGAAAAACGATTGATTTTGCGCAGCACTTTCCCGAGCCCGGGTGGGTCGAGCACGACGCCGATGAGATTTGGCAAAGCGTGATCGACGCTACCGCCGGGGCCCTTCGCGCAGCGGACGTCGACGGCAGCCGAATCGCCGCCATCGGCATCACCAACCAGCGTGAAACGACGCTGCTCTGGGATCGTCGCGACGGGAGGCCCATCGCCCACGCCATCGTCTGGCAAGACCGTCGCACGGCCTCCATTTGCGCGAAGCTCAAGGCCGCGGGCCACGAAGCGGCCGTGCGCGCGACCACGGGGCTCGTGCTCGACCCCTACTTCAGCGGGACCAAGGTCGCGTGGTTGCTCGACAACGTGGCCGGCGCGCGAGCCCGCGCCGATCGCGGCGAGCTGGCTTTCGGCACCATCGACAGCTTCCTCGTGTACCGGCTCTCGGGCGGCCCCGGGGGCGGCGACATCGACGGCGCTGTGCATGCCACCGACGTCACGAACGCGTCGCGCACGCTGTTGATGAGCCTGGAGAGCCAGACGTGGGACCAGAAAATGCTCGATTTGCTGGGGGTTCCCCGCAACATTTTGCCGAAGATCGTGGGCTCCGCGGAGCGCGTCGCGGTGACGAAGGGCTTCCCGGGCCTGCCCGACGGCGTGCCC
>CAYLJT010001199.1:0-1590 GCA_964383995.1 uncultured Polyangiaceae bacterium | reverse complement strand
CTGGCGCTCGACGTCGCCACGCTGCTGCTGGCGGCCATTCCGCCTTGTCCGCCACTGCCACCTTGGCCGCCCTGTCCGCCGCTGCCGCCCTGTCCGCCCGCTCCGCCCGAACCGCCTTGTCCGCCGACGCCGCCACGTCCTCCGGAGCCTCCTTGACCGCCTTGTCCGCCGCCTCCTTGCGAGCCGCCGTCACCTTGGCCTCCTGCGCTGGCCGTCGAAGTCGTGCTCGCACCGGTCGTCGTGCTCGAAGAGGTCGACGTTGCGGTGCTCCCCGTCGCGCTGCCGCTCTCGCCACATCCCCACGCGAGGACGGGGATCAGGGCGAACAGCGACGGGTACAGCGTTTTCATGCGGATGCCTTTCGAAGAAGACACCCTAGCACAGGACGTTTTCGCCGCTTTTTCGCCGCATTTCACGGCGTAGGCGAGAAAACCCTCAGCCTTCGTCGACGACGCGGAACGCGCGCACCACGGTGACGAAGGCGACCTTCGACACCACGTAGCCGTCGGGCAATTCGAGATCGACGCTGGTGATTTGCCCCTCACGCGTGCGCGCGACCCCCGCCACCGTCACGCGCGAGCCCTTGCCGAGCTCGGCCTCTTGCAGTTTCACGTCGCGCAGCGCTTCGAGGGCGACGCCGACGTTGATGGCTTCGGGGGCGTTGGTGTCGGCCTCCGCCTCGGCCCAAGCGGAGCCCGAGGAGAAGGTGGCAACGCCCGCGAACAGCAGGCTCATCGATACGCAGAAGGCGAACGGGAGGGCGCTTCGCGGTCGAACCATGGAGGCGATGGTAGGGGGCTCACTTCGCACTGGCTATCGCTTTGTTACGTCCAGCCCCGAGCGCCCATTCCACGAAATCGAGCCGATCTTGGCCCCAGTAGATCTGTTCACAAACACCAAACGTGGGCACCCCACAAAGCCCGTTTTTTCGCGCCTCGTCGGTGCGCGTCCGGAGCTCATTCTTAAGCGCGGGATCAGCGAGCCGAGCCACCAACGCGGGCCCGTCGAGGCCCGCCTCGCTCGCGATGGCGGCCAACGTCGTTGGGTCGTTCACGTCCCGATCGTCGACCCACACCGCGCGAAACAACGCGAGCATCAGCGTGTGCCTTTGCGGCTCGGGCGCGGCCATAAACAAGCGCAACGCGCTCACCGTGCGCACTGGAAACTGCTTGGGGAAATTCAGCGGGACCCCCCAATGCTCGGCCCAGCGCCGCATGTCGACGAGGGCGTGGGCGCGCTTCGCCTCGGGCATCGCGAGCAAGGGCACGTCGGGCGTGCCGATGTCGCGAAACAGGCCGCCGAGGAGCAGCGGACGAAGGTTGAGCTTGGCGCCCGTACGCTCCGCGAGGGCGCCCACTTGGGTCGCCGCGAGGTAGGCGAAGGGGCTCGAAAAGTCGAAGTAGAAGTCGAGCGACGCAGAAGATTGGAGCTCAAATGAATTCGCACGACGCGGTGGCTCACCGCCCAGCGCGCGCTCCACCATGGCCCGCCGATCCTGGCCCCAATACAGCTCGGGAGCGCGCCTATCGACCGTCACCGCGAAGGCCGGCGCGCCGAAGACGCCCGCGGCGATGGCCTCGTCGGTGCGGC
>CAYLJT010001198.1:0-1599 GCA_964383995.1 uncultured Polyangiaceae bacterium | reverse complement strand
GAAGCCCGTGCGGATCATGGTCGGCAGGCGCACTCGGCCGGAGCCGAAGACGATCGCGTTGGGTGGTGTGCCCGCGGGCAACATGAAGTCGCACGAGGCGGCGATCGACGACGACAAGAGGACGGGCAAAGACGATGGCAAAACCTGCAGCGCGACGTTGATGGTCGCCGTGTTCGACGCCACCGCAGACAGCATGACGGTCGCGAAGCTCGCCAGGAGCATCTGCCAAAGCATGGGTAGATCGGCGATGCCCTGGACCTCGCGGGCCATCACCTTGGCCAGGCCACCTCCCTCGATGCCCGCCGCCATGGCGAAGCTGCCGCCGAGGAGCAACAGGGTGCTGAAGGGAATGCGCTTGATGCCACGCATGCTGAGCGACCCCATGAGCACCAGCGCCAGGCCGGCCAGCATGGCGACGGCCGCCTCGTAGTGTTTGCTCTTCATGTCGAAGTCGAGCCAGGCCTTGACATAGGGCTCCAACAGCGGGCGTACGGGGCCGGCGAAGACCCACAAAAAACCCGCGGCAGCGAAGACCGCGGCGACGGACCTTTCCCGTCCCGTCATGGAGCCCATCGCGCGGAGCTCAGCGTCGAGCGTTTCCTTCGCGGCCTCGGCGCCGAAGTGATCCTTCCGCGCGGAGGCCCAGAGGGCGAGCCAGACGATGGGTAGAAAGAGCAACACGAAGGGGACGCCGACCAGCATGTACTCGAGGAAGCCGATGTCGCGCTGGAGGTGGTCGGCGACATAGCCCACGAAGATCGAGTTGGTGCCTGTGCCGATTTTGGTTCCCACGCCGCCCACATTGGCGGCGTACGCAACCGCCAAGAGCAGGGCGCCGCCGAAGTGCGGGAGCTTCTTACCCCCGGCGCTCTTTTCGAGCTGCGTCATGACCGCCATGCCAATCGGCATCATCATCACGGCTGTTGCCGTGTTGGAGATCCACATGGAAATCGCCGCCGTGGCGAGCAGCATTCCGAACAGCAGACGTTTCGGGTTGGTGCCCACGCGGCGCAGAATTTCGAGCGCCACGCGCCGATGGAGGTTGTGCTCTTCCATGGCCGCGCCGATGGCCATGCCACCCAAGAACAGGAAGATGTAGCCGTCCGCGAAGGGCTCCGCCGAGGCCTTGATGTCGCCCCACGCGCCCTTGCCAAACACGCCGAGCGCGGGAAACAGCACGAGGGGCAGACAAGCGGTCCAGGCGATCGGGAGGGCCTCGGTAAACCACAGAACGGCCATGGTGACCGCGACGGCGGCCGCGTAGGCGGGGCGGGCGCCCATCCCTTCGACGCGATGCAAGCCGCTCGGGACAAAGGCAATCAGCAGAAAGCAGACCGGCGCGAGCGCGAGCCCCAGGCGCTGCGTGAGGGACATCGAGGCGAGGGGCGTGGGTTTGGGCACCGAACGATGTTACCCGGCGGCCGCGATTTTCGTCATGGAAAACCTTTTCATCGGCGCCCGCTGAGCGCAGAATGCGCCCGCTTTATGCGCGTATTTTTTCTGGCCGTCGCAGGCACCGGGATGGGTGCGTTGGCGGGGCTTTTCAAGGCGATGGGGCACGAGGTCTCGGGCTCGGACACGGCGTTTTATCCGCCCATG
>CAYLJT010001197.1:0-1607 GCA_964383995.1 uncultured Polyangiaceae bacterium | reverse complement strand
GAGCAGTGGTGGCGGTGCGGGTGGAGGCTGCCCCACGCCGGCAAGTCAGATCGACGTCGATCCCCCGGCAGACGGCCCCTGCGGCGGCTTCTACATGGCAACCTACGTCTGCTTTCCTCGGCCCGCCGCGCCGACGACGTGCGAGGACGTCTACTCCAAGACGTGCGTGCTCGAAACGTACGCCTGCGGTCTGCAGAGCGTCGGCGACGAGGCTTGCGGGCCCGATCCGGCGGCTCCAGGCGAGTGTTGTTACGTCGTCGTCGGCGACTGTCCCGTAGGTCGTCCGTTCCTCGTGGAGGGTCAGGCGCGGGTCGCCGCCCCCGCCGCGCGCGACGACTGGGCGAGCCCTGTGGCCCCTGACGTGAGCGGCCTCGATAGCGCTACACGCGAGGCGCTCGCCGGCTATTGGCAACGGGAGGCCCTCGCCGAGCATGCCTCGGTGGCCTCCTTTGCGCGCTTCATTCTTCAGCTCCTTTCGGTCGGCGCGCCGGCCGAGCTGTTGACGGCTTCGCAGCGCGCCTTGGCCGACGAGATCGAGCATGCGCGTCTCGGATTTGCGTTGGCAACGGCCTACGGCGGCTCGCCCCTGGGCCCCGCGGCGCTCTCTGTCTCGGACGCCCTGGAAGGGCAAGACGGGCTCGCGACGATGGCGCTGGCGGTCGCGCGCGAAGGCTGCATCGCCGAGACGGTGTCCGCGCTGCAAATCGCCGCCGCCCGCGATGGCGCCAGCGATGCGGCCTTGAAACAAGCGCTCTCCGTCGTGGCGGAGCAAGAGCTCGCGCACGCGCTGCTCGCCTGGAAGACCCTCGCCTGGTGTCTCGAACGGGGAGACGCGGCGCTCCGTCAGGCCGTCCGCGAGGTGTTCGCCACAGCGCACCTCTACGTCGGCTTGGGCACGGTTCCCGCGGAGAGCGGCGACCCCAACCGACTGCGCGAGCACGGTTGTCTACCCATGGCAGAGCGTCGGTCGCTCGCCCGCCACGCCCTCCGCGAGGTCGTCGTGCCCGCGGCCACGGCCCTGCTTGCCAGCCATGAAAGCGCGCCCCGCGCGAAGCCCGATGCGCGCCCTTCCCACCTCGACGTCGAGCACACGCGATTGGAGTCATGAATATGTCCGAGTCATCCGGGTACACGCCCCCCAAAGTCTGGGTCTGGAACAAAGATGCGGGAGGTCGCTTCGGCAACATCAACCGACCGATCTCGGGCCCTACCCACGAAAAAGAGCTCCCCGTCGGCCGCCATCCCTTGCAGGTCTACTCGCTCGCTACGCCGAACGGCGTCAAGGTCACGGTCATGTTGGAAGAGCTGCTCGAGCTCGGGCACGCGGGCGCCGAGTACGACGCGTGGCTCATCAACATCACGGGAGGTGACCAATTCGGGAGCGGCTTCGTGGCAGTCAACCCCAACTCCAAGATCCCGGCGCTCCTCGATCGCAGCGGGCCAACACCTATCCGCGTGTTCGAGTCGGGAGCCATCCTGATCCACCTGGCCGAGAAGTTCGGCGCCTTCCTACCCACCGACGTGGCGCGGCGCGCCGAGTGCCTTTCGTGGCTCATGTGGCAAATGGGCGCGGCTCCCTATTTGGGCGGCGGTTTCGGCCACTTCTA
>CAYLJT010001196.1:0-1610 GCA_964383995.1 uncultured Polyangiaceae bacterium | reverse complement strand
GTCGGCGCGCCCAGACTCATTTTCTGGCTTGACGAACGGTGGGGAGTCCCCCCCCATTTGTTGCAAGGGGTTTCTGCACGCCGCGATCACTTCTTTTTCGACCTTCGAAGCGGTGAGCTGGGGGCATTGTCAGAGACATTCGGGGGAGTGCCTTGAAGTGCCCCGCGGGTCGAGGAGCCTGTAGGTCTGGTGAGCCGAGCGCCGCGCGCCCAACGCGATTCCTTCCCGCAAACGCCGCGCCGGTGTATATGTATTGCCAAGCGCCGCCTTCCGCGCAGCAAACGCTGGGCGGCAAGCCCGTGCAGACGCCCTGGATAGAGCACTCCGCGGACACCGCCGAGCGCGCCATCGACGCCGACCTTGCCAGAGGAGTGGTGGATGAGCGCCAAGCGGTTCAGCGCTGGAGCCTGCGTGGCACTCTGCCCAACGCCGACGCGCGGGTGTCGTGGTAGGGCTAGACGGGCAGAGCCCTGTCCGAGAGGCGGGCGAGGCCGCATCCTGCCGATCATGGAAACGACCTCTCCGCGCCGACCTTGCGCCTCGGCGGCCCATCGGCTAAGCTTCTAGCTAACTGAAGACTCTACCATGATCTACAATGTCTGGACCGCCAAGACCAACCTCTCCAAGCTCATCGAGCAGGCGCTCTCCGGCGAGGAGGTCGTGATCGCCCGAGACAACCAGCCCGCGGTGCTCCTCGTGCCAGTCCAGCCGAAGCCACGGGGCCGACGCAAGGGAGCGCTCGCGGGAAAGTTCGAGGCACCCGACTCGGCTTTTGCGCCCATGTCCGAAGACGAGCTGGCGCTGTGGGAAGGGAGCCCCGATGCGCGTCCTTCTCGATAGCCACGCCCTGCTGTGGTGGCTCAATGCCAGCCCGCGGCTCTCGCCTGCCGCCGATGCCGCCATCGCCCACCCGGACAATGAAGTCCTTGTGAGCGCCGCCTCCGTCTGGGAGATCGCCATCAAGGTGCACATGGGCAAGTTGCCAGGCGTGCCGGTGGATCTGCTTCCGCACCTGCAGGATCAGGAATTCGGGATCTTGTCGATCACGGGGGCCCACGCCCGGCGAGCCGGCGCCCTGCCGAACCACCACAAAGATCCCTTTGACCGGATGCTCGTCGCCCAGGCGCAGGCTGAGGGCATCCCACTTATCAGCAACGAGACAATTTTTGAAGGGTACGGCGTCAGCCGGATCTGGTAGCGCCCGTCTCTGACCACTTTGGCAAGAGCGAGGGTCGGCGTTGCAGACCCGCCCGAGCGAGTAGCGGTCACAGGCGACGGCGGCCTCCGCGGACGCTCAATGGGTCGCAGGGTAAGGATCGCGGACCTTCAAGATCGCGGCGCGAGCCGCCTGGAGGAGGCGGAAGGGGGCCGGGAGCCTCGGGAGGACGGTGGACCTGAGCTTCGTTCGCAGCCTGAAGGCAAATCGTGGTGGTCGACATGGTGCGTTTCCGTTGCTCGCCTAAAGTGACACCCCCCCACCGAGCCAGTGGCACCCCCCTCGTGCCAGTGGCACCGGGCGTCGGCGAAACAAGACCCATTTCCCTCCCATGCATCGCCCCAGCTCCGCAGCCGCCGCCCACACGTAGCCACGTCGCCGCCCGCCTTCGGTG
>CAYLJT010001195.1:0-1610 GCA_964383995.1 uncultured Polyangiaceae bacterium | reverse complement strand
CTCGCGGGTGCCCGGGGTATGGGGGGTTCCCACCATCTGTCCGTTGGGCAAAAGCTCCATGCGCTCCATGTCGAGGCCGGAGATGACGTCGGGCAACAGGCGCCGCACGGTGACCTGACCGCGCTCGCGCACCGGGAGGTCCTTGGCGCGGTAGAGCTTGGCGCTGGCGCGGGGCGGCGCGATCAGCTCTTCGACCGTGATTTGCAGGGCGGCGGCGACGCGCACCAGGACCGCGAGCGTGGGGTTTGCGAGGCCCGACTCCAGGCTCGCCCAGGTCGGCCGCGGCACGCCCGCGAGCTTGGCCATCTTTTCTTGGGTGACCCCCCGAGCCTCCCGCAGGCCCTTCATGTTGTTTGCCAGGTTCAACGCTACGTCGGTCATGTCCGCTCCCTGTCAGCAGAATGTACAAATGTCGATATAGCGTCAGCAGCGACGACAACGCAACAGCCACGCGCCATCCTCGGGGGCAGACGACGAACCCGGATGGAGGATGCGATGAAGCTCAACGGTAGTGGTTTTGTAGTGACGGGCGCGAGCCGGGGCCTGGGGCGCGCTTTGGCCTTCGAGCTGGCCGGTCGAGGCGCGCGGCTCCTGCTCGTGGCGCGGGGGGCCGAGGCGCTCGACGCGACCGTGCGTGAGCTGCGCGGCATGGGCGCGACGGTCCACGGCGTGGTCGCAGATGTCTCGGACAAGGAGGCGATCGTGCCCTTGGCGGGCCAGGCCCAGGCCCTGCTCGGCCAGGTCGACGTGCTGATCAACAACGCGAGCACCCTGGGCAAGCCGGAAGGGGAGACGGCCCTGCCGAGCTTGATGGACACCGCCTGCGAGACCCTGGAGCAGGTGCTCGCGGTGAACCTGGTCGGCCCCTTCCGCCTCACGAAGGCCCTCGCCATGCCCATGGTGTTGCGCGGTAGCGGGGTGGTCCTGAACATCTCCTCCGACGCCGCGGTCGAGGCCTACCCAGGTTGGGGCGCCTACGGTGCTTCGAAGGCCGCGCTCGACCAGCTCACGCGCATCTGGGCGGCCGAGCTGCAGGGCACGGGCGTGCGAATGCTCCACGTCGACCCCGGGGAGATGGACACCGCGATGCACGCCGAGGCCCTGCCCGACGCGGATCGCAGTACCCTTGCCAAGCCGGAGGAGGTCGCGAAGCGCCTCGTCCGTCTGCTCGCGGAAGAGGCCGGTGCGCTCCCGGAAGGAGGTGCGTCGTGAAACCCGCGACCTACCCGCGTGAGCCCCGCGAGGGGGCGCGCATGCTCGTGCTGGGCCCCGACGGCAAGATCGAGGACGACCGCATCGAGCAGCTCGCGAGCTACCTCCATCCGACGGACCTGCTCGTCGTGAACGACGCCGCCACGCTCCCCGCGTCCTTGTTGGCGCGCACCCCCGAAGGCAAGCTTGTGGAGGTTCGCCTGGCGTCGCACCAGCAGGGCGTCGATTGGCAGGTGGTTTTGTTCGGCGGCGGCGACTGGCGCACGCCGACCGAGCATCGGAGCGCCCCTCCGCTTGTGACGGTAGGAGACGTGCTCCGCTTCGAGCGAGCAGGCAAGGTGGCAGTTTTGTCCGGGACAGTCGTCGCCGTGTCCGAGCTGAGCCCGCGCCTGTTGACC
>CAYLJT010001194.1:0-1610 GCA_964383995.1 uncultured Polyangiaceae bacterium | reverse complement strand
CTAGCCGTCGCCGGCATCGCCCTCTCGGCGACCTCGCGAGGCACGATTCTCAACCTCAACCCGGGTGTGTTGGGTGCGTTCACGGCGGGCCTCGTCGGCATCGTTCTCGCGGGTCTGCAGGGGCTCCGCTACACCGCGATCGTCACGGCCATGGTTCCGATCTTCGCGTGGCAGGCCGCCGCTGGCGTTTGGTCCACCCCGGCGATCATCGGCGAGCAAATCGCCGCGCTCGGTATCCTCGGTCTCATCATCGCGACCCGCACGCCGCGCCCGGCGGCGTCGAAGACGGCCGGCCGTCGCCGCGCCTCGATGGTGGCTGCCTCGACGACCAGCCTGCGCTGAGCGCCGCGCATCGTTCCACTGACAGCCCGGCGTGGGCCGGATAGGCTCACGCGCGTGCCGACCATCGATCCGAAGGGGCCCCGCTTCGTCGCGGTGGCCGGAAACATGGGGGCCGGCAAGTCGAGCCTCGTCGAGTGGCTACGCCAACGCTACGGCATGGTGCCCTACTTCGAGCCGAACGAAGAAAACCCCTACTTGGCCGACTTTTACGGCGACATGAAGCGCTGGGCCATGAGCTCCCAGCTCTTTTTCTTGATCAAACGCTTTCAAATTCACCGCGCCATCACGAAGGCGGCGAGCGGCGGCTCCATCGTCGTTCAAGACCGTACGATCTACGAGGACGCCGAGGTCTTCGCCGCGCACCTGCACGACAGGGGGCTGATCGACGATCGGGACTACCGCGTGTACCGCGATCTATTTGACACGTTGTGCGAAGAGATTCGGCCACCGGATCTCATGATCTACCTTCGGTGCCCGCTGAAAACCCTCGTGCAAAGGATTAGAAAACGGGGCCGTTCCTTCGAGCGCAACTTGTCCCGCTCTTACCTCGCATCGCTCGAACGCCTCTACGAAGCGTGGTTCTCCCGCTACACCCGGTCGCCCGTGCTGGTGATCGACACCGAGCGCCTCGACTACGTCGAGCGCATGTTCGATCGCCTCGAGCTCGACGAGGCGATTCGCACGCACCTCGGGGTGCCGCCCTCAGCTTAGGGCGAGCATGCGATCGATAGGCAGCTTCGCGCGTACGCGGAGCGCGTCGCTCATCTCGATGCGCGGCGTCAGATCGCGCAGCGCGAGGTAGACCTTCTCCAACGTGTTTACCCGCATGTGAGGGCACTCGTTGCAGGCGCAATTGCCCTCGGGTGGCGCTTCAATAAGCTCTTTATGAGGTGATGCCTTGCGCATCTGGTGGATGATGCCGCTCTCGGTCGCGACGATGTATTTCTGGGCGTCGTCCCGCACCGTGTACTGAAGGAGCGCGGTCGTCGAGCCGACGAACGCCGCCAACTTCAGGAGGCTCTCCTCGCATTCAGGGTGCGCGATGAGCTTTGCGTCGGGATGACGCTCCATCAGCGCCACGATCTTCCGCTCGCTGAATGTCTCGTGAACGACGCAGCTTCCCTGCCAAAGCCGCATCGCTCGACCGGTCTTTTGCATGAGCCAGCGGCCGAGGTTCTTGTCCGGCGCGAAGAGGATCTCTTTGTCTTCGGGGATTGCACGGACGATTTTCTCGGCGTTCGACGACGTGCAAATGTAGTCGCTCTCGG
>CAYLJT010001193.1:0-1611 GCA_964383995.1 uncultured Polyangiaceae bacterium | reverse complement strand
GGCGCGCGATGATGGCAAGGCCCTCCATGTTGCTGCTCGACGAGCCGTCGCTCGGCATCGCGCCGCGCCTCGTGGCCGACATCTTCGAGGCCATCGCGCGCATCGCCGAGACGGGCACGACCATCCTCTTGGTCGAACAGAACACGCGCCTCGCCCTCAAATATTCGACGCGCGCTTACGTGCTGCGCACAGGCGAAATAGCGCTCTCTGGGCCCTCCAAAGAGCTCGCGCAAAACGAAGAAGTGAAGGCCGCCTACCTCGGCGGTTAGCGCTCCGGCGATGCCGGGTCCGCGGGCTCAGCGCTTGGTCGGCGGCGGGAAGGCGGCGGCGAACTGGTGCATCGCCTCGACTTCGCTGATTTCCGGCTGAAAACCGTGGGTTTGTCGGAACAGCGTGTCGTCCACGACGACCGGGTATTTGATGTGCGTGAGGGCACCGCGGGGCAGGTTGGGCAGGCCGAAGCGGCCGAGCATGGCGGCGAGCGCGAACTCGGGCACCGGCACCGCGCGTCGACCCGTCGCGCGGATGGCCACCGACAGCGGCACAGGCTGCGGGCCCGCCACGTTGAACACGCCGCGCACGCGCTTTTCGAGGGCGAGGCAGATGGCCCGCGCGACGTCGCGCTCGTGCATGAATTGAAACAACGGATCGAAGCCCATGATGATGGGCACCTGACGACCGCGGAGAAACGACGCCAAGGTGCCGTGGCCCGTCGGACCCAAGGTGTACACGCAGCGCAGCACCGTCGTCGTGAGCTCGGGCATGCGCCAAAGCGCCGTGGTTGCGTACAGATCGGCGGCCACCAGATCGGCCAGCTCGGGGAAGGTGGTGGCCGCCATCGGGGGGTCTTCTTCGACGTGGTAGAGCGGGTGCTCGGGGCCGGCGCCGTAGTAGGTGTGACGACCGACGAAGATCGCGTGCTCCACGCCGACCGCGCGGCAGTAGTCGAAGACCGCGCGGGTGCCGCCGAGGTTGATGCGAAAGCGCTCTTCGGAGCGGGCCACGAGGTGCGTGATGGTGGCCATGTGGATCACGGCCTCCGGCTTGCGCTTGCGGAAGACGTCTTCGGCGGCGCGCTTGCGGATATCGACCTCGTGCATCTCGACGCCCGGCGGCGCGTGGAGCCAAGGCCTGCGGTCGATGCCGATGACCTCGTGCCCAGCGAGCACGAGCTGCTCGGCCACCATGCGGCCGAGGATGCCGGAGATGCCGGGGATGGCGACTCTCATCGGGCCGCCTCCCCGCGTAGGCCTTCGTTCATCAGGCCGTGGATGGTGGCTTTGACCTGCTCGACGTTGCGGTTGATGACGTGGTCGTCTTCGTTGCCCGTGCCTTCGAACAACAGCGGCTTGCCGTAGCGGAGCTCGAGCGAGACGGGCAACGGGATGGCGAACAAGTAGGGAGTGACCGGCACGTAAGGCACGCCCAGCATTTTGCCGAGCGTGTAGGCGTTGGCGATGGTGGGCACGGCCTCGCCGCCACCGAGGAAGCCGAAGGGCACGATGGGCGTGCGCGTCTTCATGGCGAGGCGCATGAAGCCCGTGCCGAAGTGCACGAGGCTGTGGCGCTCGCGGTAGAGCTTGGCGGTGCCCCGAGCGCCCTCCGGGAAGA
>CAYLJT010001192.1:0-1625 GCA_964383995.1 uncultured Polyangiaceae bacterium | reverse complement strand
TTTCGAGGTGTTGCACGTTGACGGTGGTAAAGACGTCGATACCCGCTTCGAGCAGCTCCAACACATCTTGCCAACGTTTGGGGTGGCGCGAGCCGGGCGCGTTGCTGTGGGCCAGCTCGTCCACCAGGATGAGCTTGGGCCGCCGAGCCAGGGCCGCGTCGAGGTCGAGCTCTTCGACCAGGGTGCCCTTGTACTCCACGCGCTGCCTCGGCAACAGCTCGAGGCCGAGCACCATGGCGGCGGTCTCCGCGCGTTTGTGCGCTTCGATCAAGCCGACCACCACGTCGAGCTTCTGATCGACCACGAGATCCCGGGCGACCTGCAACATGCGGTAGGTTTTTCCGACCCCCGGAGCAAAGCCCAGGAACACCTTGAGCTTACCCTGGGAAGCCCGCTCATCCTCGGCGGTCGCGCGCCGCAGCAAGGCCTCCGGATCGGGTCGGTCGTCGGGGTGCGCCATGGTGTCGCCTTCGCCTACTGCCCAGGGATACCACGGAGCGCCAGATTGAGCGCAAGCACATTGACCCGAGGCTCGCCGAGCACGCCCAGCGTCCGGTCTTCCACGTGCGCCCACACGAGGGCGCGCAGCGTGTCTTCGGAGAGCCCCCGCGCCTTGGCGACCCGCGGCACTTGATAGAGCGCCGCGGCCGGAGAAATGTCCGGGTCAAGGCCGCTGCCCGACGCGGTGACCAGATCGACCGGAATGGGCGCGTCCGAGCCCGCTTCGCGCAGGCGCCGCGCCTGCTCGCCGATCCGCTCCATCAGCGCCGGGTTGTTGGGGCCGAGGTTCGACCCCGCCGAAGCGCTCGCATGGTAGGCGTAGGGCTGGGTGGCCGAGGGTCGCCCCCAGAAGAGCCCGGGCTCGGTGTAGGACTGACCGATCAAGGTCGAGCCCAAAACCTTGCCATCCACGACAACCAGGCTGCCCTGCGCCTGCTCCGGAAAGGCCGCCTGCCCCACCAGGGTAACACAGGCGGGGTAGACGACGCCCGTCAACAGTGTCAGAAGTCCAAAGAGCACGAGGGTAGGTCGAAGCAACGTTTTCACGGGAGACCTCTGGAGAAAGGGGCAAATTAGCTCACGCCGAGCGCGCTGAGCCCCAGGTCAATGAGCTTGATGCACGGGAAGGGCAGCACCACACCGCCCAAACCGTAGATGAGCAGGTTGCGTTTCAAGAGCGCCTCTGCCGGCGCCGGCCGGTACGGAATGCCGCGTAGCGCCAGGGGAATGAGCGCCACCAAGATGAGCGCGTTGAAGATGACCGCCGAGAGCACGGCCGTGGTGGGCGAGCGCAAGTCCATGAGATCCAGAGCCCGAAGCCCTGGGTAGGTCGCGGCAAACGCGGCCGGGATAATCGCGAAGTACTTGGCAATGTCGTTGGCGATACTGAAGGTCGTGAGCGCGCCTCGGGTCATCAGCATCTGTTTGCCAATCTCCACAATCGAGAGCAACTTGGTAGGATTGGAGTCCAGGTCCACCATGTTGCCCGCTTCTTTTGCCGCCTGTGTGCCCGTGTTCATGGCTACGGCCACGTCCGCTTGCGCGAGGGCGGGCGCGTCGTTGGTGCCGTCGCCGGTCATCGCCACCAGGTGCCCCTTCTCCTGGTAAGAGCGGATCATGGCGAG
>CAYLJT010001191.1:0-1631 GCA_964383995.1 uncultured Polyangiaceae bacterium | reverse complement strand
GTATTGAGGGCGCACACGCACTCCGCCCTCTCCCCGCCCCCAGGGGGCGTGGGCCGGGGTGCGGGGCGGCTTCACAGACCGGCGCAAGCGGCCGCCCCTCACCCTGGCCCTCTTCCCATCGCGAGCGCAGGGTGATGGGGAGAGGGAAAAGGAGCTCCCATGCAGATCGACGAAGGCACAGTGCGCCGCATCGCCCGCCTCGCGCGCGTCAAGGTGACGGACGCGGAGGCCAAGGGACTCGAGACGGAGCTCACGCAGATTCTCCAATGGGTCGAGCAGCTTGGCGAGGTCGACACGACCGGAGTCGAGCCCATGACCCGGGTCGTGCCGATCGAGCTCAAGAAGCGCGAGGACGTCGTCAGCGACGGCGAGATCGCCGAGGATGTGACGAAGAACGCCCCCCTGACGGAAGATCGTTTCTTCGTCGTGCCGAAAGTGGTGGAATAGGGCGTTGCCGGCGTCCCGTCGGGCGCACCACGGAGGGTATTGGCATGACCAAGATATTCGCTGCTCTGGCCGTTCTCCTGATCCTGTCCGGCGTGCTCGTGCTGGCGCTGCCGAAGACCGAGACCGGCGGCTCCGGCCCTCGCGGCCTGGCGCCGGCGGCGCAGACGACCTCGGCGCTCGCCACCATCCGCTCGCTCGCCGAGCAGGCGAACGCGCCGCTCTCTATCGTCTTCGGCCTCGTCAGCCTGTTCTACTCGCGCCGCACCTACCTCAACTCGCAGCGCATGGTCGACAGGAAGTAGAACGCCCCAAGAGAGATGCTCTAAGCATGCTCGACAACAAATAGCATCCAATCCGCAGGTTGGGTTGGAGCGGCCGAAACCGCGATCGATGGCGCGGACGGACACCCCGCGCGTAACCCAACGACCTCGTGCCGACCGTTGGGTTACGCGCGGGACTACTCGATGTGCCAGGAAGGAAAAAACTTGGGCCGCGCTAACCCAACCTACATACGATTTTTCCTGGCCGCAGGACTGGGAGCCTTGGCCGTTCCCGCCATGGCCGAAACGAAAGCGCGGTTCCTGGGCGAGGGCACCTACGCCACGGCCGAGGGCTGCGCCAAGCTGAAGGCGCTGGCCGCCGGCACGCCCCGCAACCTGAATACGGTGCCCGAGACGCTGACGGCCTCCGGCTATCAGGGCTGGGAGCACAGCTGCTCTTTCACCAGCATCAAGCCGATCCGCAAGGACAAGACCTGGCGCGTGGGCACGCAATGCATGGAAGGCGCCGAGCGCTGGCAGGCGGTGGAAGCCTTCGAGCGGCAGCCTGACGGCAGCTTCAAAATCACGAGCGACAAGAAGACCACGAGCTTCGTGCGTTGCCAGACGAGCCCGCGAACGGGCAAGGGGAAATGAACGCGTGACCGACCTGACGAAACTGACGCTTGCCGAGGCGCGCGACGCGCTGAAGGCCAAGAAGGTCTCCGCCACCGAGCTGACGAAAGCCTTCCTCGGCGCGATCGAGAAGTCGAACCCGGCGATCAACGCCTACGTGCTGGTGACGGCCGAGCACGCGCTGAAGCAGGCCGCGGCAAGCGACAAGCGTCTCGCCAAGGGCGAAGCGCGGCCGCTCGAGGGGCTGCCGATCGGCAACAAGGATCTGTTCTGCACCAACGGCATCCGCAC
>CAYLJT010001190.1:0-1634 GCA_964383995.1 uncultured Polyangiaceae bacterium | reverse complement strand
GTCGTTTCGACCCCGCCCGTAGGCGGGAAATGCCGCCTCGTTGGCGCTGAAATGGGCGAGGCCGAGGTAGCGCACGCCGCGCTTTGCGAAGCGCGTGAGGTTGTCGAGATCGCCCTCCAGCGAATGAGCGCCTTCGATGCCCAGCAGCGCGCCGATCGCACCGGCGCGGTTGGCCGCCGCCACGTCGTCCGCGGTTCTTCCCTGAAGAAGACTGCCGTTTGCGCGCGAGACCGCGCGCTCGAGCTCATCGATCTGCTCGTGGATCACCGACGCCAACCCCGTCGTTTGACCGAGAAACGGCAGCGAAACGAGGCCAAAGAACTGGGCACCCACGCCCCCTTCGCGCAGGCGCGGCACGTCGACGTGCCCGCCCAAGGCCGACCACGGCAGCGGCGCTTGGTGCCGCGCCGTGAGGTCGTAGCCCACCCAACGGGACCACATCAGCGAGTCCGCGTGCAGATCAATGGCCGGGTAGCGCGCGTGAATCGCCCGGGCCTCGGGGCTCCCAAAGACCTCGATCATCGCGCCAACCTGCCCGACCCGCGGCCCCCTGCCAAGGCGCGAATTGGGCCCACAGGCTCCGACCGTGGTACGAAAAATCGTGCATTTGCGGCGTATTTTCTGGCTGTTTCTGGCTCTCCCCGGTTGCGGCATCGAGCCCCCCTCGTCGGAAGAAACCGCTCCGGAAACGGCGGCCAGCGAAGCCCTTGTGCCCTTGGCAGAGGCCGAGCTCGCGGCGCCCGCGCCCGTCGAGACCCCCGTCGCCAAGGGCCCTTGCCCCGCCGATATGGCCTTGATCGAAGGCTCCTATTGCCCTGCGCCGAGCGAAGAGTGCGTGGCGTGGCAAGAGTCGGTGGGGCCGGGGGGCAAGCTCGTGAAGGGCCAATGCAAGGCCTTTCGAAGCCCCTCACGCTGCCTCGCCGATCACCACCTGAGCCTGCGCTACTGCATGGATCGCTACGAGTGGCCGAACAAGAAGGGCGAAAAACCGCGCACGCTCACCTCGTGGCAAGAGGCCCGCGAGATGTGCGGCGCGATCGGCAAACGGCTGTGCAGCGAGGACGAGTGGAGCTTCGCGTGCGAGGGCGAGGCCATGTCGCCCTACGTCTACGGTTACGAGCGCGACGCCAGCGCGTGCAACATCGACAAGCCCTACCGTGCGCGCACGTTCGACTTCTATCGCTGGGAAAAATGCCTGGCCGACGAGGCATGCAAGGCCGCCTACGAGGCCATCGATCAGCGGGTCGGCGCGGGGGATTTCGAGCGCTGCGTCAACGCGTGGGGCGTCTTCGATTTGATTGGCAACGCCAACGAATGGGTCCTGCGCCCCGACAAGAAAACGCCCCATCGCTCGGGGATCAAGGGCGGTAGGTGGGGTCCCGTGCGCAGCCGGTGCGGGCCCACGGTGGGCTTTCACGACGAAGCCGATTGGGGCTACGAGGTCGGGTTTCGCTGCTGTTCCGACGTGGATAGCGGGACCCCATCGGAGTAGTCTGCGGGCGTGCCTCGCTGGACCCTTTGGCTGACCTCCGCGCTCGTCGCGCTCGCCTCAGGCTGCAGCGTCAAGACGCAGACGTCGTTCAACACCGCGCCCCCCGAGGCGCCGGTGGCCCCTCGCGCAGCCGCGCCCAAGC
>CAYLJT010001189.1:0-1640 GCA_964383995.1 uncultured Polyangiaceae bacterium | reverse complement strand
CGTGGGCTTGTTAGGCAAGCCGACGGCCATCAACAACGTCGAGACCCTGGTCAATGTGCTCGATATTCTGACCTTGGGCGCGCAGGCCTACCTGTCGAGGGGCACACCCGGTTCCCCGGGAACAAGGCTGTTCTGCGTCTCCGGCAACATCGCCAAACCGGGTCTGTACGAGCTGCCCTTCGGCGTGCGCCTCGACGAGCTTTTGAACCTGGCGGGCGGGGTGCCGAACGGCCACGGTGTGCAGGCGGTGCTCTTGGGAGGCGCGGCCGGGACGTTCGTCACGAAGGACGAGCTGTCGATGCGTCTGACCTTCGAAGATACCCGTCAGGCGGGGGCGACGCTCGGCTCGGGGGTCGTCATGGTGTTCGACGACACCGTGCCGCTCGTGCCGATTTTGCAGCGAATCGCCGCGTTTTTCCGCGACGAATCGTGTGGGCAGTGCGTGCCTTGCCGGGTAGGTACGGTGCGGCAAGAAGAGGCCGTCGTGCGCCTGTCACGGCAAAAGCCCCTCACCACCAACGCTGGCGAGCTCGAGCTCATCGCCGACTTGGGCCGGGTCATGCGCGACGCGTCGATTTGCGGGTTGGGTCAAACGGCGTCGAGCGCGATCGAGTCTGCCCTCAAGAAACTAGCCCCCTTTGGCCGGGAGAACGCCACATGATCCGCCTGCCCTTGGCCCCCGAGGCGCGCACGGTCGAGCTGACCATCGACGGACAGTCCGTGCGTGTGCGCGAAGGCCAAACCGTCCTCGACGCCTGCAAGGCCCTCGGAATCTCGACGCCGACCTTGTGTTTTGCCGACAACCTGACGCCCGTCAATGTCTGTCGTGTCTGCGTCGTCGAGGTGGAGGGCTCGCGGGTGCTCGTGCCCTCCTGCTCGCGCAAGGCCGAGCCCGGCATGAAGGTCCACACCGACAGCGAGCGCGTCAGGCACAGTCGCAAGCTCGTGTTGGAGTTGCTCGAGTCCACGACCGACGTCTCCACGGCCCCCGCCTTCAAGGCCTTTGCGACGCGCTACGGCGCGGACGCCAGCCGCTTTGGCGAGCGATCGGCCATGCAGCCCGAGGGCGCGAGGGAGGCGAAGGAGCCCGGTCACCACCACCTGGGCGAGCCGGGAGCCGCCGAGTCGTGGGCGCAGCCGGTCAAGGTGGACAACGAGCTTTATGTCCGAGACTACAGCAAATGCATCTTGTGCTATAAGTGCGTAGAGGCTTGTGGCGAGGACGCCCAAGGCACCTTCGCGATCAGCGTCGCCGGCAGGGGCTTTGACGCGCGCATCGCCACCGAGCTCGACGTGCCCTTGCCCGACTCGGCGTGTGTGTATTGCGGCAACTGCATCGGTGTCTGCCCCACGGGGGCGCTGATGTTCAAGAGCGAGCACGATCTGCGCAGCAAGGGCGAGTGGGCCGAAGAGCAACAGACCACCACCGACACCATCTGCCCCTATTGCGGGGTAGGCTGCACCCTCTCGCTGCACGTCCAAGACGACCGCATCGTCAAGGTCACTTCCCCCGCCGACTCCTCGGTGACCCACGGCCACCTGTGCGTCAAAGGCCGCTTCGGCTGGACCTTCGTGAACCCCGAACGGACCTGAGCCGCGCTGTCGTGTCAGCCGGCCGCACGGCCCCATTCCCCCGGGGC
>CAYLJT010001188.1:0-1662 GCA_964383995.1 uncultured Polyangiaceae bacterium | reverse complement strand
GAAGCTCCATACGACAAGCAGACAATCATCAGGATAGGAGAGACGGGCGCATTTGGGGCGACGCTTTAGTGGACGGGATGGACGCAAAGCGGGGCCAGGGGGCGGGATTGCGACCTCAGCACAAATCAGCCACCGCTGCCGGCCTTACCCTCACTCCGACGCCCGATGCACTTGCCCACATCCAGCCGGCCCTCATCCCCCGGCCGCGTCTCCCTCAGGGCTACGCATTACCCACATCCTGAGAGGAGGCAACCAGGCCATGACCGTTTGAGGCACGAGGTGGTTGAGCTGGGCCAGGCGTGAGGCAGAAGCCGGGATGCAGCGTGCAGTGCCCGCTACTGGGCACATGGCAAACAGGCGCGGTACGCAGCGCCGCCGCAGACAAGAAGCCCCGTACGTGGCGCAGCCTTAGCCCAACGGCACTAGCCTCGGGCGAAACGAACACGTCGAACCAGCCTTGTGGGTAATGCATAGGCCTGAGGGAGGGGGGAAATGGCCTGTTTCGCGCCATTCTCCGCTTCTACCTGCCGCGCGTAGACAAAGTGGATTGGGAGAAGGAGCCTGAGGGATGAGGGCCTCAGGCAATGGACGAACTTTGATGCGTTTGCCCTGGTCTCGCACGCACTCCGGGTTGAAGCACGTTCGCCAATGACGGTACAATCTCCGGCAGTTTAATGTTTGCCCGGCTTTGAGGAGAGGTGAAGAAATGACGCGCACGCTGAAGAACTATATCGGTGGCGAGTGGGTGACCTCGACGAGCGACAAAACGACGCCTGTCATCAACCCCGCCACGTGTGAAGTGCTGGCCTATGTGCCGGAAGGCACGCGCGAAGACGTGGATCACGCGGTGCAGGCGGCCAGCGCAGCCTTCCCGGAATGGCGCGCCACGCCGATGCTCAGCCGCGCGCAGTACCTCTACCGCCTCAAAGGCCTGTTCGAAGGGCGCTTTGAGGAACTGGCGCGCATCGTCGTCGAGGAAAACGGCAAGACGCGCGACGAGGCCCGGGGCGAAGTGCGGCGCGGCATCGAGAGCATCGAATACGGCATGAGCGTGCCCGCCCTGATGCGTGGCTACAAGATGGAAGACGTGAGCAGCGGCATTGACGAAACCGCCGAGCGCCAGCCGATTGGCGTGTTCGCCGCCATCACCCCCTTCAACTTCCCGCTGATGGTGCCGCTGTGGTTCCTGCCGACGGCCATCGCCACCGGTAACACCTACATCATCAAGCCATCGCCGCAAACGCCCATCAGCATGGACCTGCTCTACGAGATCATGGACGAGCTGGACCTGCCGGAAGGCGTCGTCAATCTCGTACACGGCGGCAAGGAAGCCTCGATGGCCGTCATGGAACACCCCGGCATCGCCGGTGTCTCGTTCGTGGGTAGCACGCCCATCGCGAAACTCGTCTACGAAGTGTGCGCCAAGCACGGCAAGCGCGTACAGGCTCAGGGCGGCGCGAAGAACTACATCGCCGTCATGCCCGACGCCAATATGGCCGCCAGCGTCACCAACATCATGGGCTCGTCCTACGGTTGCGCCGGCCAGCGCTGCCTGGCGGGGTCAGTGGTGGTGGCGGTAGGCGACGCCTACGAGCCGCTGAAGGCCGAACTGCTCAAGCGCGCTTCGGCGCTGCGCGTAGGCAACGGCCTCGACGAAAGCAC
>CAYLJT010001187.1:0-1669 GCA_964383995.1 uncultured Polyangiaceae bacterium | reverse complement strand
GCTCGGCGGCGTGCCCCTGGAGCAGCGCGAGCGTCTGCTCGAAGCGTTCATCCAAGAAGGTAAGCTCATCACGTCCTTGTCGAGCCGCTCGGCGGCCATCGTGCAGGCGCGGGACGTCGGCACGTTCACCACCGCCGAGGGTCTTTGGGTGCCCTACATGGTGCTCGAATGGCTCGAAGGCCGGCCCCTCGACTCGGTGCTCTTCGACGAACGCAACCGCGGTCTTCCCCCGCGCGAGCTGACCGAGGCCATGATCTTGTTGGAGCCCGTGATCATCGCGCTCGATCTCGTGCACGCCCAGGGGGTTGCCCATCGCGATGTCAAACCGCCCAATATCTTCATCACAGACGATCCGCGCGGCCCCAATCCCTACGCGAAGATCCTCGACTTCGGCATCGCGAAGGTGATGGTCGAGGCGGGCGCCGCAGCGCTCGCGCAAACAGGCAAAGAGATAACCGCCTTCACACCGAACTACGGTGCTCCCGAGCAGTTCAGTCGCAGCCACGGCGCAACGGGCCCCTGGACAGACGTGTTCGCCATGGCGCTCATCATGATTGAGCTGTTGCGCGCGGAGCCGGCCCTCGAAGGTGACGACATCATCCAGCTCTCGGTGGCGAGCCGCGACCCGAATCGGCGGCCAACACCCCGTCAATTGGGGCTCACTGTCTCGGACGCCGTCGAGGCCGTGTTCCTCAAAGCCCTCGCCGTGGCGCCTTCGGAGCGCTACGCGACAATGGGCGAGTTTTGGCGCGCGTTGCACCACGCGGTCTTCCCCGACGCTCCCACCTGGACGAGCGGCACGACCGCGGGCGGCATTCCGCGTCCGGCGCCTGCCGAGGGTCGACCGACGACCGTGCAGGTTCAGGGGCGCTCGATGACGCCGCGCGAGCAAGTCCACCCGACCACACCGATCTTCCTCAGTCAGCCCGTGACCCCCGGCGGTCTGTCTTCGACGGGCGCACCGAAGAGCAGCTCCAAAGGCCTCTTGTTCGCCATTGGCGGCGTGCTCGCCCTGGGCATCGGAGGCTTTTTGGCGTTCAAGCTCGTGGGCCCGCCGGCCGGGCCCGTGCAAGCGGTCAATCCCGTCGCGTCCGTTGCCCCCGCCGTGCCCTCGGCGTCCGTCGCGGCGGCCCCCAAAGAGCCCTGTCCAAAAGGCATGGCGCTTGTTCCAGGGGGCAAGTTCTTCATGGGGTCTGACGATCCTGCACTGCCCCTCTGGCAGCCCGCGCACAAGGTCAACATCGACACCTTCTGCATGGATATCAACGAGGTAACCGCGGCCGAGTACAAGGCGTGCTCGGATGTCGGCGAGTGCAAACGGCCCGACACCGTGCCCAACTATCCGAAGTCGGCGACGACCACCGAGGAGCAACACCAGAAGAACCGAGAGGCCTATTCGGAGCTCTGCACGTTTGGCAAGCCAGGCATGGAAAACCACCCCATCAACTGCCTGTCTTGGGACAAGGCCCACGACTACTGCGCTTATCGCAAGCAGCGTCTGCCCACCGAAGCCGAGTGGGAGTACGCGGCGCGCGGCTCCGACGGCCGCATCTTCCCTTGGGGTGAGGCGCCCGGCGACGAAAAGCACATGAACGCGTGCGGAAAAGAGTGCAACGCCTGGGAGACGGCGCACGGCATGCCCCTCAGCCCGACGATGTACGACGCGGAC
>CAYLJT010001186.1:0-1679 GCA_964383995.1 uncultured Polyangiaceae bacterium | reverse complement strand
GGTGCGCCTGAAGGGCGGCGATCCTTTTCTTTTCGGGCGGGGCTCCGAGGAGGCCGAGGCGCTCGTCGCGGCCGGCATTCCGTTCGAGGTCGTGCCCGGCGTAACGTCCGCCGTGGGAGCTGCGGCCTACGCCGGAATCTCCCTTACCCATCGTGACATGGCGTCGAGCGTCACCTTCCTGAGCGCCACGAACCGCGCTGGGATAGGCTTCGATTTCGCTCAGGTCAGGGGGCTCGCCGGGACGCTCTGCATCTTCATGGGCATGCGACGCCTCGACGCGATCGCGGAGGAGCTCGTGCTCCGCGGGGGCCGGGACCCCGAGACGCCGACGGCCGTCATCGAATGGGGCACACGTCCGAGACAAAGGGTGGTCAGCGCGCCGCTCCATGCCATCGCCGAGCGCGTTCGCGAAGAAGGCCTCGGGAGCCCTGGCATGATCATCGTGGGTCCGGTCGTCAGGCTCCGCGACGCCCTCCGCTGGTTCGACAAAAAACCCTTGTTTGGACGGCGCATTTTGGTGACCCGCGGGGCCGAACAGGCGCGCGCCACGGCGGATGCCATCCGCGAACGTGGCGGCGAGGCGTTGCTCTTACCTACCATTGCCATTCGGCCGCCGCCCGATCTCGGCCCTTGCCAGCAGGCGATAGCGACCCTGTCCAGCTACGACGCCGTGCTCTTCACCAGCGAGAACGGCGTGGAGCGCTTCATGACCGAGCTTGGGAAGATGGGCCTTGACGCGCGGGCCTTCGGGTCGGCGCGCCTGGCAGCGATCGGCCCTGGAACCGCGGCGGCGCTCGCGCGTTTTGGCCTGATCAGCGACATCGTGCCCAAGACCTTCATTGGCGAAGAGCTGGCCGCGAGCGTGCTCGACGACACGGTGCTCGCCGCCCGCGCCGAGGCAAAACGTGCGCGCGGCGAAGGCGGCCTGCGCTTCCTCCTACCTCGGGCGCTCGTGGCACGAGAGGTCATCCCCGAGCGACTGCGGGCAAAAGGTCATAGCGTGGACGTCACCACGGTGTACGAGACCCAAAAGGGCCCTCCAGAGACACGCGATCGCCTTATTTCTGCCCTGTCCGAGAAGGCCGTTGATATCGTGCTCTTGACGTCTTCCAGCACCGTAGACGGCCTCCTCGCCCTGCTCGGCGATGGCGCAAAGTTGCTTTCTGGGGTGCTTTTGGCCAGCATTGGGCCTATCACGACGCGCACCGCAGAAGCGCACGGCCTCCGGGTCGAGATTACGAGTAGCGTGAGCACCGTCGATGGCCTATTGGACGCCATCGAAGCTCATCTTAGCGAACTGCCACCTAGCCTATCTTAAGAGCTCTGGCGCACGGCCCCGGGGCCGAGCCAACCCCAAGGAGATTGAGATGCAAAAGCGAAGGCACCTGGCGGTGCTAGCGATGCTCGCGGCAACCAGCGTTGTGTTGCCCGTTTTGGCCCAGCCGACACCACCTCCCCAAGCCGGCGCCAAAGGCGGCCCTGGCGAGCACGCTGGTCACGGCAATCACGACGGCTCCGGCCCCGGTAAGGGTCCCGGCGGACCGGGCGGACCCGGCGGACCCGGGGGACCCGGCGGACGGGGTGGGCCTGGCGGTCCTGGTGGTCCGGGTGGTCCGGGTGGTCCGGGTGGTCCCGGCAATCGGGGTGGCCCCGGCGCCGCGGGCTTGCCGAACGATGAC
>CAYLJT010001185.1:0-1685 GCA_964383995.1 uncultured Polyangiaceae bacterium | reverse complement strand
GCTCGATCACGGCGTGGCGCGCGGCGAACACGACGCCCATGCCGCCCTCGCCGAGCACGCCGCGCACGGTGAAGCGACCCACCCGCGTGCCCGGCGAAAAGCGCATGGAAGGCAGGCCCCCTTGGGGCCGTCCAGGCTCCGTCGGATCCTCGGCGGAGACCGGCCTGCGAGCGCCGCAACGAGAACAAAAGAGCGCGCCCTCCGACAGATCCCGACCGCACCCATCGCACGTCACGGGCGCGAGCTTAGTGCATCGAAACCTACGAATCGATGCGCTCGGAAGCTCACACGGCGAATCTCGGGCTCGACGCGCCGTTGCAACACGCACGTTGGCGGCGCTGGTGCCCGTTCGCGAGCGCATTGGTTCGCGCGCTCGACGCGCTGCAAATCCTGCACGCCATCGCGTCTCGGTCAGCCAACGGCGGAACATTGCACGCTGGGGAGAAACGCCCAGCATGGGCTGGAAGATCGTGGCCGCCTCCGTCCACGCAGGCTAAAAACGGGCGACGTTCTTGTCGGCACCACGCTTTGGAGGATTCATGTCGTACCGCCTCGCATCCCTTCCTTTGTTCGTGATCGCGCTCGCGGCGTGCGGCAGCGACGACCCTGCCGAAGGCACCGGGGGCTCCGGCGCATCATCCGCATCCAGCACGGCCACATCGGGACAAGGTGGCTCCACTTCGTCGGGCACCACGACGAGCGGCGCAGGCGGCAACGATCCAGGCTTCGTGACGGTCGAAAAACACGTCAGCGTGGGGACCATCGACCCGGGCCAAGAAGACACCGTGTGCCTGCGTGCGCGCCTCGACAACGCCGAAGGCGTCTACGTCCGCCGCTTCCGCACGACGATCGAGCAGGGCTCGCACCACGTCATCGTCTACAAGTCCACCAAGACCGACGAGCAGCTAGAGCCCTCGCCGTGCGGCGGTTTCGCGGGCCTCTTCGCTGGCGAGTACCCCATCTACATCGCCCAACAAGAGCAGACCGACCTGTCGCTCCCGACCGACGCCGAGACGGGCAAGCCCGTGGGCTTCCACCTCGATCCGCAGCAGATGTTGCTATTCGAGGTGCACTACATCAACACGACCGGCGCCCCCATCGACATCGGCGCCACGGTGTCGTTTGACACGGTGCCCGACACCGACGACGTCATCCCGAGCGACTTCGCGTTTTGGGGCACGGTCGGCATCAACATTCCGCCCGCATCAACCTTCCAAACTCCCGTCAAGTTCCAAAAGGCCCTCGACGGCAGCAAGGTGTTCGCGATCACGACGCATCAACACCAGCTCGGAACGCGCATGCGCGTGTGGCACTCGGTCGACAAAAACGATGTCGACACCCTCGTCGCCGACGGCACCGATTGGGCAAACCCGCCCCTCGAGCTCTTCGATCCGCCGCTCACGTTCGGCGACAAAAAGGGCTTTTCCTACCAGTGCGAGTGGAACAACACCACGAACCAACAGGTCGGCTTCGGCGAAGGGTTCAACGACGAGATGTGCTTTCTCTGGCACTACTATTACCCCTCGCAGGGCTTCCAATATTGCACCGACGGCGTCTGCAAGACGGTCAACTGACTGCACCGCGAGCCCCTCGATGAGCGTGTTACGAGGGGCTACGCGAGCCCCTCGATGAGAGAGTGACGAGGGGCTACGCGAGCCCCTCGATGCGCTCCACGCCGAGCCGCA
>CAYLJT010001184.1:0-1701 GCA_964383995.1 uncultured Polyangiaceae bacterium | reverse complement strand
GCGGGATTGCCGAGCGGCGAGACGGCGAGGTCGAGCTTCTTCTTCAGAAGCGAAAGCCCGTAGAAGGTGAAGAACATGGTGACGTCGACGCCCATGGCTGCCGCCGTCGTGCCCAGGATGAAGGGCGGATAGGCCCAGTCCAGCGTGCCCTTGGTGACGATGATGGTCATCGACTTGGCGTTGACGCCGTTGCTTTCGGCTTCTGACATTTCTTCCTCCCGCCGCTCGCCGCGGCTCCGCCAGATTTCTTACATCTTATAATATTTGAATAGATTGGTCTATCCGTTACGCGGCGCGTCCGTAATAGATCATGCTCGTGTGCGTCGCCTCGGCGAAAAACAGCCACCGTTCGACGACGATTCCCAAGCCAGCGCTCAATGTCGCCAACGTCTCCAATACGATTGCAAACGAAGGTCCGCTCCACAAGGCAAGTGCGAGCAGAAAAAATGGAGCGACGAACAGCGCGAGCGCAGCGAGCAGACGCAGGTGTCGGGCATGCTTGCGCGCGACTCGATAACCCATCTCGCGCATGATGAAATTTTCTTCCGTATGCGGCATTTCGAGAAGCCGCACCGCGCCGAAACGGTCGAGGCCTGTGGCTGTGCCGAGCGTCGAGCGCGGGCCTTCCGTGTCGATCTGACGCCAGTAGGCGAGCTTGAGCGCGAGACCCACCACAAGAAGAACCAGAGCCAGCGCGGCGAAAGCCGGCCGATAGACGCCAAACAGGGCCGAGATCAGCACGAGGAGGATCGCCCCTGTACCGAGACCCAGCGCGAGATAGGCGGGCAACGTCAGCGCGTTGTTCCACTGCCGTATCGTCCCGAGGCTCGCGTAGATCATCGCCGTGCAGCACACGGTGACGAAGGCCATTGTCGCCGTCGCTGCGCCGGCCCACGCGAAGGGCCCTGACAGATCATTGAGGAAGACCCAGCCGACGCCGAGCACGCCGACCGGCGCGAAGGTGAGCACCGCCGCCACGCCTTCGCGCGCCAGCCAGGACGAACGCCATTGCGAAAAGGCGTTGAGGGCGCGCTCGGGCCGGCCGAGATGGAAGGTGGACGAGACTAGGCCCGCAGCGACGAGAGCGACGCCGAGCCCCAGGCCGACAAAGCCGAGCCAGGTGTCAGCCGGCAGCACGCCGGCCGCGCCGAAGACGGCGAGCAGCGCCAGCAGCCCGTAGCCCGCGCCCGAGGCGGTTGTGAACAGGATCACGGAATAGGCGGGATGCATGAGCGGGCCTCAGCGGGACAGAACGCGGTCGACCCAGCGCAGGAATTTTCCGGCGCCGGCCAGATCGGGAGCGGGTTCGAGTTTCGTGGCGGCGCCATTGGCTCCATTGCCTGAGCGCGGCGGCAGATATTTGCTGGTCGGCCGATAGCCGGTCTCCGGCATCAAATCGAAGCCGCCGCGTTCGCGCACGAGCTGCGACACCTTCGAGTCCGGATCCGCGAAATCGCCGAAATGGCGGGCCTTGGCGGGGCATGTCGCGACGCAAGCGGGCGTGCGATCCTCTTCCGGCAGGTTCGTGTTGTAGATCTTGTCGATGCACAATGTGCATTTCTTCATGACGCCGACGTCCTCGTCGTACTCCCGCGCGCCGTAAGGGCAGGCCCAGGAGCACAATTTGCAGCCGATGCACTTGTCATGGTCGATCAGGACGATGCCGTCCTCCGCGCGCTTGTAGGAGGCGCCCGTGGGGCA
>CAYLJT010001183.1:0-1703 GCA_964383995.1 uncultured Polyangiaceae bacterium | reverse complement strand
GAGACCCCGTCCGCGCCACCCGGTGCATGGAACCCCGCGACTCCTGTCCCCGACACCGCGCCCGCCGCGTCCAGCGCTCCGCCCCCCGAAGCGCCTCCAGCCGCCACAGCGGAGCCCGCGCCCGTCTTCACGCGGGTGGTCGGTCGCCTCGGGAAGAATCATGGCCACGTGCTCACGGTCGACTTCGCCGATGTCGCCGCGGGCGCGGAAAAAACCTACGAGCTGACCGGCAAGGCGACGCACAAGCACAGCGTGACGTTGACCGCCGAGCACATGCGCAGGCTGCTGTCGGGTGAGGTCGTGCGCACCGAGACGACGAAGGGCCTTCACCTGCACCGCGTGGTGGCCCGCTGCGCCCCGGCCGTCGATCCCCCCGCCTGGGTCAACGTCTGCAAGTTCTCGTCGAGCGGTCAGGACGAGCACGAGATCGTGGTCACCGCGGCCGACATGGAAGCCAAGGTCGAGAAGAGCTACGACGTCCAGGGCCTCGCCGGGCACCCCCACCAACTGACCCTCACCGCCGCCGACTTCGAGAAGCTCCTCGCCGGAGGCCCGGTCACCCACCAAACGAGCCGTGCCGAGCACGACGGGCACCTGCACACGGTAACCATCGAGTACAAAAAGCCCAAGGTCTAGCGGCTTCTGCGTGAGCGCCGCGCGGCGGACCACGGCCGATGTCCGAGACAGACGTCAGTCTTCGTGCACGATAACGATGTCGTCGGGGTGCAGATGGCAGACCACCCGATCGCCTTCGTGCACCGACTCCAGGCCCGAGCTCTCGTTGGCGACGACGGCCGTGAGCTTGACGCCCGAGTCGAGCTCCAGGCGGAGCTGGTCGGTGGCGCCCTTGAACAGCTCGTTGATGACGGTCGCTTCGAAGCGGTTCTCGTGGCTCTCGTCGGCGCGCTTGCGCAGGTGGACTTTCTCGGGGCGAATGGAGATGAGCGCCTTCTTGGCGCCTTCGGGGAGCTCGGCGCTGGCCGCCCACAGCTCGCTGCCACCGTCGAGGCGCAGCTTGACGCGGGCCCCGTCGCGCTCCACGACCTCCACCTCCAGGATATTGGCCTGACCGATGAAGTTGGCGACGAAGGTCGTTTTGGGGCGATGGTAGATGGCGCTCGAATCGCCGAGCTGCTCGATGCGCCCTTTGTTGATGACCGCGATGCGGTCGCTCATGGTGAGCGCCTCTTCCTGGTCGTGCGTCACGAAGATGAAGGTGATCCCGAGCTTCTTTTGCAGCTCTTTCAGCTCGACCTGCATGGCATGACGGAGCTTGGCGTCGAGGGCCGACAGCGGCTCGTCGAGCAGCAAGACTTTCGGCCTGCACACGATGGCGCGGGCCAGGGCCACACGCTGGCGCTGCCCGCCCGACAACTGGTGGGGCTTTCTGTCCTCGAAGCCGGCGAGAGACACCATGGCGATCGACGCGCTGACGCGCTCTGCCATTTCGGCCTTGCCGACCTTCTTCATCTTGAGGCCAAACTCGATGTTCTCCCGCACGGACATGTGCGGAAACAGCGCGTAGCTCTGGAAGACTTGATTCACGTCCCGGCGGTAAGGAGGGTCGTGGGAGACGTCTTTGCCGGCCAACAGCACGGCCCCGGAGGTCGGCGTCTCGAAGCCCGAAATCATGCGCAGGAGCGTGGTTTTTCCGCAGCCCGACGGGCCGAGCAGCGTGATGAACTCGCCCGCGCGGATCTGGA
>CAYLJT010001182.1:0-1706 GCA_964383995.1 uncultured Polyangiaceae bacterium | reverse complement strand
CCCGACTCCGGAACCGGGCTCGGCCTGCCGATCAGCCGTGATATCGTGGAGAGGGCAGGGGGAACCATGCACGTGGAGAGCCCCGCGCCGGGCTCGTCTCCGCCCCTCGGTACGGAGTTTACCATCCGTCTACCCATGGCCGGCTCGCCGCCGAAAGAGCGGCCGAGCGAACGCGAGCGGTCCTTCGCGCGCGGCCCCCGTGCCCGCGTGCTGATCGTCGAAGACGAGCCGAACCTCGCGCGGGCGCTGGTGGAAGAGCTGTCGACGCTCCACGACGTGGACTGGGCCGATGGTGGGCGCGTGGCCCTGGAGCGCATCCTGGAGCGAGACTATGACGTCGTCTTGTGCGACCTGCGCATGCCGGGCATGGGCGGCGAGGAGCTGTTCGCCAAGGTGAAGGAGCGCAAACCCGCCAGCGAAAAGGCCTTCGTGTTCATGACAGGCGCCCGCTTCGGTCCCACCGTGGAGGCCTTTCTGGATCAGGCTCGTCGACCCATCCTCGAAAAGCCCTTTGCCCTCCAGGATGCCATGGTGGTCATTCGTCAGGTGACGCGCGCGGGCCGCCGGTAGCTCAGCGCCCGTCGGTCAGATCGACGTCGGCAAGGTTGCCGCGTGTGCGGCTCCGCAGCACCGACGCCAGGAACGAGGCAACCTCCGCGTCTTGCCCGGAAATGGGCAGGGGATTTTGCTCCTTGGGGTCGGCCTCGGTGTCGTACAACGCGCTGGCCGTCGAACCCTTGGGCTCTTCGAACAGAGCGTAGCGGCCCGCGCGCACCGCGCGCCGGTAGAACGCGCCTTGTGTGGCGTTCTGACCCACGACGGCGCAGGTCAGGGGCCGATCGTCGGCGCTGTGCGGCGCGGCGAGGGCGGAAGCGTAGAGGCTCGTTCCGTCGAGCTGACCTTCGGGCACCTCGATGCCCAACAGGCCCGCCAGCGTCGGCACCACGTCGACAAGGGCGACCGGGGTCGCTACCCGCCGCGGCTCGACCTTCGGGATACGAACGACGAGCGGTACATGGACGCTCTCGATGTGGCAGGTGCGCGCGTGCTCGCTGCCCCCGTGCTCCTCGAACTCCTCACCGTGATCGGCGAGCGCGATCACCACCGTCTTTTTCCAGTCGTTTCGCTCGGAGCGCAGGCCGTCCAAGATCATGCCGACGTAGCGATCGGCGACGGCGATCTCCCCATCGTACAGGCCCCGCTCATCGTCGCCAAAATCCGGGTAGCCACCGCCCTTCGGGGCCACATAGGGAGCGTGGGGAGCGGGTAGGTAGACGGTCAGAAAGAGGGGGGCGCGGGGCGCCGCCATCCGCGCTTCGTGCAGGACGCCGAGGGCGAGGGTGGCCGCGCCTGGGGAGCTCTCGGTTTGCGAAGAGCTGAAGAGGCGGACGGTATCGTAGCCTTGGAAGACAGAGGGTAGGAAGCTGCGGAAGTAGGCGTTGGTCACCAGGGCCGTAAAATAGCCCTTCTTCTTGAGCATCTCCGCCAGGCTCTCCTGGCTGTCCGCCATCTGCGCCTTACCCTTCTGCTCGTCCCAGGTCATGTGCAGGGGCTCTTGACCCGTCAACATGCTGGGCACGCTCAACATGGTGGCCGAGGACTGGGAGTAGGCCCGTTCGAACACCCACGACTCGGCCGCCAAAAGCTCGAGCTCGGGGGTGGTGGGCTTTTCGTAGCCGGTGACGCTCGCGTGGTCGGCGCGCACG
>CAYLJT010001181.1:0-1711 GCA_964383995.1 uncultured Polyangiaceae bacterium | reverse complement strand
GCTGTTTGTCGAGGTGGCCGTAGAGCAGCACGGTGCCCGGCGCGCTGCCTTCAAGCTCCATGTAGATGACCGGCGTGCGGTCGCCTTCGCGGATCACCTCGACGCTCAAACCCTTGGGTCCGTGGGCTTTGCAAAAGGCCTCAACGAGCGCCACGGCCTTGTCCATGTGACCGTGCGCGGCCCACTCTTTGTCGAACGCGGGCGACTTGTTCGGGATGCGCATGAACTCGAGCAACGCGGGCAAAATCGGCTCTTTCCAGAGCTTTTGTGCGAGGGTCTTGGCGCGTTCGATGTCGAGGGCAGGCACGGTCGTCATGACGCCGCACTCTAACCAAAAAACTGCGCAAAAAGGCGCTAGGAAACGCTAGGCGCCAGGATTGCGCGAGGGGCGCGGCGTTTGTGAATCAGGGCCGCCACCACCACCAGGCCCACGCCGATGAGCTGCGACGTCGACAAAAACGCGAGGCCGCCGCGATCGTCGGCGCGCAAAAGCTCCAACAGAAAGCGGGCCGCCGCGTAGAGCACGAGGAACGCGACGAACACCTGGCCGTCGTAGCGTTTGCGGCCATGCACGTAGACCAGGCAAAAGGCCGCGATCGCGAGGGACGCGCCGGACTCGTAGATCTGCGTGGGGTGCACGGCGTGCGACCAAAGGTTGGTGGAGGCCAAATCGTGCGCGCGAAACTGCGACTCGGTGGCGGGGCTGCCGGGCGGAAAGCTCATGGCCAGCGCGCTGTCGGACTCCACGCCGAAGCAACAGCCCGCGAGCAAACAGCCCATGCGCCCGAAGCCGAGGCCCAGCGGGATGGCGAAGCCCGCCATGTCCGCCGCTTTCCAGAATGGAAACTTGTCGCGCTTGAGCAGCCAAAGAGCGCCAAACGAAGCGCCGATGAAGCCGCCGTAATAGGTGAGCCCGCCGGCCCAAAACTTCGCCCACGCGAAGCAATCGCTCTCGGTCGGGTGACACACGCCCTTCGCGGCGTCCCAAACACCGTGGTAGCGCGGCGCGCACAGCGCCTGATCGACCTTCCAATCGACCTGCGCCGGGTCGGTGCACAGGTGCACGTAGTCCCAGAAATAACCGTCGGCGATCACGTGCAAGAGGCGCCCGCCCACGACGCCCATCAACAGCGCGGCGAGGCCCAGATCGACCACCACATCGGGGTCTTGACCGATGCGCCGCGCCCACAGCGAGCCGACCGCGGTGGCGAACAAAAAACCCGTCAAAAGCAGGACAAAATAGGCCGGAAACGCGATGTCGAAGACGCGGAACAGCTCGGGGCGCATGGCCTACTCGGCCGGGTTCTCGGACGCGTTGTCGGGGAGCGCGGGGGGCTCTTTGGCGGGCTTGAGCACGACGACGTCCGCCTTTTTTCGCGGCGTGAACATGTCGATGGCCATCAACAAAACGCCGGCGACGATGGCGATGTCCGCGACGTTGAACGTGGGCCAGTGGTAGGTCGCGGTCAGGCGCACGTCGATGAAGTCGACGACGTGACCGTAGCGAATGCGGTCGACGAGGTTGCCGAGGGCGCCTCCGAGCACGAGCGGCAAGCCCCATTTCAGCGCCCACTGCTCGGGCAAGAGCTTGCGGTAGAGGGTCAGGATGAAGACCACCGCGGCCACCGAAATGGCCACGAAAAACGGCCTTCGCACCCACTCGTGCTCGTCGCCCAAGATGCCCCAGGCGCCGCCCGGGTTGCGCGCCGAC
>CAYLJT010001180.1:0-1723 GCA_964383995.1 uncultured Polyangiaceae bacterium | reverse complement strand
AGGTACGCCGCGCTCACCGCGGATCTTCAGGCCCATCCGAGCCAACAGCAAACCGTGCTGGAGCGGCACGGCGTAGCGAACCTGGACAGTCTTGCGCACCTCGACCGGGCCTACGCCGAGCAGTTCGCCCAGGACGCCGCGCTGAAACGTCACTTCGACGAGCTCGTCGCGCAATTCCGGGCCTGGCAATGAACGGCACGCGACGTTGCGCAGGGCGAGCCGAACCTTCCACCACCTTGCCGTCCGCAGCAGGCGGCCGCTCGTCCTTGCCACGTCGCGGCCTGATCCGACATGCGCGGATGTTCCGACAATCGCACCACGTGGGCCTCGACGCCACGTTCCACATCCACGCGCGCAAGGAGACTTGGGGAGCGTGCACGACGCAGGGTCGTGCTCCCTTGTCCCCTTGGGCGCCTAGCCCCGGCGCACCCCATGGCTCTCCCGGTTCAAATCGCCTTCCCGCAAGCTCCCGCGCTGCCTGCCTTCGAGGTGGTCTCCTATGTCCTCGAAGACGGCCTCTCACGCCTGTTCGACCTGGCGCTCGACGCGCTGGTGGCCGACGCGGCGCTGCCCCTCGACCAGGTGGTTGGACAACGTGTCCAGGTCAGCTTCGAAGATCAGCCCTTCGTCGGGGTTGTTTCGGGGTTGGTGGTTGACGCCTGCCAGCAGACTGCGGAGCCGATGGGGCTCTCGCGCTACGGCTTGCATATCGCGCCGCGTCTTTGGCTCGCCAAGCGCCGGCGAGGCTACCATATCTTCCAGGACACCGACGCCGCCGACGTCGCAGACCTCATCATGCGCTCACTCGGCGAGGCGAACGCCGTGCGCGTGTTTACCGGGCCTGCGCTGCGGGTTCAAGAATACCGGGCGCTGTACGAAGAATCGTACCACGACTGCCTCTTTCGTACGCTGGCCGAAGACGGCTTGACGTTGTTGCTCGATCACGCGGCCAACGGTGCGGTCGTCCTGTTGGACGACACCAGCTCCGCGCCGCTTCCGCGCCTCGACCTACCCTGGAAACCTACCAACTTGCTCGCTGCGGGGCCCGCGGTTCTGTCCTTCCATCGGCGTGCGGCCCTGTCGTTTGCGCGCACACGGGTCAACGACTACGACCCGGAGCACCCGAGCCTTGGACTCGAGGCGCGGCAGGTGGGGAGCGCGCTGTTCACCGAAGAGGGCATAACAGGCTGGCAAGAGTGGGCCGAGGGCCACTTCACCACCAGCACGGCCGGACAGGCGCGGGCCCTTTGCATCAACGAAGAGCACCGGGCGGAGCACGAAGGTGCACGCGCTACCACGACACACTCGCTCCCGCCCGGGGTTCAACTCACGATCGCGGGGCACCCCAACAGCGACGGACCCTGGCTCGTCGCCGGCCTGCGCTCCGAGGTCACCGAGCTTGGGCCGCAGCAAATCGAGGCCCGCCACGAGGTCGACCTGCGGCCCGCGAGCCTCCGCTTCCGACCACCGCGCTGGCCGAGGCCCCGGGTCCAGGGGACCCAGACCGCGCTGGTGATCAGTCGCTCCGGGCAGCAGGTGGACGTGGACGCCCTCGGTCGTGTGGAGGTAGGCATGCGCTGGGATCCGCGCGCCGTGGCGCAAGGTGGGCAGACCAGCCGGCGGGTGCGTGTCGCCCGTCCCTGGGGCGGAGCGTTGCGAGGCTTCGCTGCGTTTCCCCGCGTCGGCGACGAGGTGGTGCTCGACTTCCTGGACGGCGACCCGG
>CAYLJT010001179.1:0-1732 GCA_964383995.1 uncultured Polyangiaceae bacterium | reverse complement strand
GTCGCAGGTCGCCGCGGTGTCGCCCCCGCGCTGGCTGTGCTCCAGGCACTTTTGGGAGCAGTAAAACGAGAAGCCGCCGTCCCGTTCTTCCATTTGGTAGCGAAACTGCACCTCGAAGGGAGTTTCGCACACGCTGCATGTCTCGCTTATCGCTGCCACCCTGAAAGCTCCTCCGCGCCGTTTCGACGCGCTCCCGGGACTGTGAGAGCCGAAAGACCACGACCGGCGGGTGGGGGCCAAATTTCGGATCGGGGGGAATCCGCCGGCAGCCCCGACACTTCGCATATTTATTTTGTTAAATCAAATGGTTGAAGGCGACTCTTAGGGGTTGTTTCTAGCCCTCATCGCGCGGGGGGCGTCATTCGCGGGGCGCGAAAGCACCGACCCAGGTTGCCGGTCCCGTCGCCTCAAAGAATTGCTCGCAAATTTGGTCCGACCAATTGCCGAACCGACCCAGGTTGCGCATCCCAATTGGTCCGACCAATTGCCCGACTCAGCCCAGCTTGCCCAGGCCTCAGTGCCGGAAATGCCGCGCGCCCGTGAAAATCAGTCGAGCCGACCCAGGTTGCGCATCCCAATTGAGCCGACCCAGGTTGCGCATCCCAGCGCATCCCAGCGCATGCCAATTGGTCCGACCAATCGCCCGACCCAACCCAGCTTGCCCGGGCCTCAGTGCCGGAAATGCCGCGCGCCCGTGAAGATCATCGCCGCCCCCGCCGCATCCGCCGCGGCGATGACCTCCGCGTCCTTCACACTGCCGCCGGGCTGCGCGAACGCCGTGACGCCGTGCGCGAGGGCCAGCTCCACGCCGTCAGGGAACGGAAAGAACGCGTCCGAGGCCAGAACCGAGCCGCGCGCCGCGTCGCCTGCCTTGCCACACGCGATGCGCACGCTCTCCACGCGTGACATCTGCCCCGCGCCAACCCCCACGGTCACCTGCCCCTTGGCGAGCACAATCGCGTTGGACTTCACGTGCTTGCAGACGCGCCACGCGAGATCGAGAGCCCGAAGCTCCTCCGCCGACGGCCCCCTCTTCGTGACGACCTTGGCTCCTTCCACCTCGCCCGCGCCGGAAGCGTCCCGCCCCTGCACCACCAGGCCGCCGCCAATGCGCTTGAACGTGCGCCCGGCCGCGGAGGCCGACGGCAACGCCCCGACCGAGAGCAACCGGAGCTTTGACTTCTTACGCAAAAAAGCGAGCGCATCCTCATGAAATGAAACGGCAATAACGCACTCCAAAAAGGTCTCGCCCAGGCGCTCGGCGGTGGCCAAGTCGACGACGCCGTTGAGCGCCACGATGCCACCGAAGGCGCTCACCGGATCCGCCTCGCGCGCCGCGAGGTAGGCCTCGGTGAGGTCTTTTCCAACCGCCGCCCCAGACGGATTGGTATGTTTTATCACAACCGCCGCGGGCCCTTCGAGCTCACACACGGCTTCCCATGCCGCGTCAGCGTCCACGAGGTTGTTGAAGCTCAGCTCCTTGCCCCCCGCCCCGAGCGACTCGGCGCGGGCGATGGTGCCCAGCTCGGCCCCGCGCTCCACATAGAAGGCGCCGGATTGGTGGGGGTTTTCGCCGTAGCGCAGGCCGTAACCGCGCTCCAACGAGAGACCCAGGTACTTCGGGTACTCGTCCCGGCCGCCATCGTCGCGGACGCTCGACAGGTAGCCTGCGATGGCCGCATCGTAGGCCGCCGTGTGCGCGAAGGCCTTCGCCGCCAGCGCGGCCCGCGTC
>CAYLJT010001178.1:0-1733 GCA_964383995.1 uncultured Polyangiaceae bacterium | reverse complement strand
GGCTTTCTTGGCCGCTTTCTTCGCGGTCTTGGCGGGCTTTTCTTCCTCTTCGACCTCTTCGTCGTCGAGGTTCTCTGCCTTCAGGAACGAGAGCAGCTCGCTCGATAGCGCCTGCGTATTTGCGAGGCGAGCCTTCACGATGCGTTGGAACACGTTGTTCGCGGCGACGGCGGGGATGGCGACCGCGAGACCCACCGCGGTGGCCACGAGTGCCTCGGCGATCGAGTACATGACGGCTTGCGGCGCGAGGGCCTGCGCGGCTTGTTCGGCGAGGGGTTGCTTGGCGGTTTCGCCGAGGGCCTCGAAGGCCTGAATGACGCCGATGACGGTGCCCAAGAGGCCGATGAACGGCGCGTTATTTCCGAGGGTGCCGAGGTACGCCAGGCGACGCTCGAGGCGCATGCGCCACACGGCCGCTTCGCCCTCCATGGCGTGATTCGCGGCCTCGACGCCGCGCTTGGCTGACCGTAGCCCGGCCGCCACCACCGCTGCCTCTGCGGAGGGTGACGCATCCATGCGCTTGATGGCTTCGGCGACGGACTTCTCGAGGGCCGTGTGAAGCTCCCTCTTGAGCGCTTCCAAGTTCGTCGACGTGGTCGCGTAGTACCACGTGCGTTCCAGGATAATGGCCACCGAAACGACGCTCAGGCCGATCAAGAGCCACATGACCCAAGAGGCGCCAAAGCCGACCATAATGCGCTGGAGCCACTCGACGAGATGCATCGGTTTTCGTTGCCTTTCCTTGGGAGAGCTGAGCTTGGTTTGGGGAGACCTATTCGGGGTCCGGTTCTTGGGTTTCGGGCTCGACCCCTCGGGGCGCGTCGCGGCGGGTCGCGTCGACGAGGTCGCACGCCTCGCCGAGCACGGTGGTCGCGTAGCCGCCCTTCCCTAGCACGAGGGATGTCGTGACGACGAACGCTCCCGTGAGAGGGTCGGCTTCGGTGTGCACGCTGAGGCCTTCCACCGGCAGAACCAACGAGCGCCGAGTCCCTTCCCCGAGCTTTTTGACCGCTTCGAGGTGCTTCGCTTCGAGGCCCGCGGCCGCAAGAACACGACGCTCGAGCTCCTGCGGGGCGCCTTCGGGCCAACGCATCGATGCGCCGAACATCGGCCCCGTCGGAGCTACATCGCCGGCTTCGGCGCGGGCCCGCGCGTCGTCGAGCTCGGGACCCTCGAAGGGCACGAGGAACATGCCGCCCGTGTCGGTCTTCTTGGCGAGATCGCCCGGCAATGCCCGAAACCAGGTGTCGTCCGCCACGCGCGCGTCGAGCACGTCGTTGAAGAGCTTGGATTGCAGGGACGAAAACAAGAAGCGCTGCTCGCGCGAGTCCCGCGGCGGGCGCGCATCGCCGCGGATCCAAGCCAAGGTGCGCGTCGCGTTCGAGCCGTCGCGTCCGAATCGTTGGGGCCCAAACCGATTGGGCACCCCCCGCTTCGCCGTGGCCGCCAAGCGCTCCGCGATGCGCGCGGCGTCGTCGGCGGACAGCTCGCGCAGCCGAATCGTGAAGCGATTGCCCTTGAGATGGCCCGGTTTCAGCTTGTTTTCGTGCCGTATCGCGTCGAGCACCGTGATGCCCTCGATGCGCAGGGCGGCCACCTCGGCCTCCACCTGCCGCGCGATGGGTACGGGCAAGGAGATGGTTTGTGTCGTTACGGCGTGGCGGTCCTTCATCCCCGCGTGGCCCGCGCCGCGGGGATCCACGCCGAGCGCGTGGGCCAGCGAGCGCACGGCG
>CAYLJT010001177.1:0-1733 GCA_964383995.1 uncultured Polyangiaceae bacterium | reverse complement strand
CTTCTTTGCAACGCTGCACCACGGCGCGGTGGTGGCGATGGGCAACCCGGAGGCCCCCAGCGCGGACCTCGCCTACCTCGTGAGTTACACGCGCGCGACTGCGGTGATCACCATCGGCCGTGTAGCCGAGGCCATCTCGGACGCGCTCCGCGAAGCGGACCTCCGAACGCTCATCCTCGTGCCCGAGGTCGCGACGGGAGGCGACGTATTGGCGCCCGTCGAGGTCCCGGCGGCTCTCGCGCCCCTCCCCAGCACGAGCCTCGTCGACGCCCTCGCTGCGGGCCGTGCGTGGACCGCGGCGGGGGGCCCGGCGCCCGCGAAAACCCGCCGCGACGACGTCGCGATTTGGCTCTTCACATCGGGCTCCACGGGGCGCAGCAAGGGCGCCGTCCACACCCACCGCGACTTCGCCTTCAACACCGAGCACTACGCGAAAAACACCGTCAAATACCAGCGAAACGACGTCACCGTCAGCGTCCCTCGCTTGTTCTTCGGCTACGCGACGGGCACCAACTTGATGTTTCCCTTCGCGGTCGGCGCCACGACAGGCCTCTTCGCCGAAAGGCCCACGCCCGAGAGCCTCACCGCGGCCATTGCGCGTTATGGCGCCACCGTGGTCACGAACGTGCCAACGATGATGGCAAAGCTCCTCGACTACGACGCTGCCCTCGTCGCAGAGGGGCAAAAGCCCCTCGATTTCAGCACGGTGCGCTTTCACCTCTCGGCCGGCGAGGCCCTGCCGCCCACGCTGCTCGATCGCTTCATGGCCCGCTTTCCAGCGGACGTTTACGACGGCATCGGGTCGGCCGAGATGTTCCACATCTATTGTTCCAATCGCCCCGGCGACGTCATGCCTGGATCCCTCGGGCGGGTGGTGGAGGGCTATCAAATCAAGATCCTCGCGACCGAGGCCGAGGGGCCCGGCGCGCCCGAGCTTGCGCGCGGCGAGACGGGCGTGATGTGGGTCAAAGGGGACTCGGTGGCGCTCGGCTATTTCCAAGACCGAGACAAGAGCTGGTCGACCTTTCATGGCCATTGGTGCCGCACGGGCGACTTGTTTCGCGTCGACGTGAATGGCTATTTGTGGTTCAGCGGCCGCGCGGATGACCTCTTGAAGGTAGGTGGCATTTGGGTCGCTCCCATCGAGGTCGAAGAGTGCCTGTTGCAGCACCCCGCCGTCTCGGTGGCCGCCGTGATTGGCACCGAGGACGAAGGCCTCATGAAGCCCAAGGCCTTTGTCGTGCTGCGCGACGAGGCCAAGGCCCAAGCCCAGAGCGACGCCGACCGCCAGGCCCTGGCCGCGGCCCTGAAAGAGCACGTCAAAGAGCGCCTCTCGAAGCACAAATACCCGCGCTACGTAGTGTTCGTCGACGACGTGCCCAAAAACGACCGCGGCAAGGTCGACAAAAAGAGCCTCAAGGCCGACGAAGTGGCGGGCAAGCACCCGAAGGCCTATTGATGGGGCTATTGATGCACACGCGCCTCGCGGAGCTCTCCACCGATGAACTGGGCCGTTTCTTCGATGGCGGAAGGCTCACGGTGGCCCTCGTCCCGGTGGGCTCGGTCGAGCCCCACGGGCCGCACCTGCCTCTCGCGACAGACACGTTGATCGGCGAAGAGGCCGCGGCGCGGGCCGTTGTGCGTTTGAACGACCAAGGCATTTCGGCCCTGGTCGCGCCGGCCGTCCCCTACGGTGTGACCGACTTCGCCCAGGGCTTTCCAGGGGCCCTGAG
>CAYLJT010001176.1:0-1746 GCA_964383995.1 uncultured Polyangiaceae bacterium | reverse complement strand
GACGAGCGGCACCGCCATTGGCAACACGACAG
This sequence comes from uncultured Polyangiaceae bacterium, assembly GCA_964383995.1. Taxonomy (GTDB): domain Bacteria; phylum Myxococcota_A; class Polyangia; order Polyangiales; family Polyangiaceae; genus CAYLJT01. Next base: position 1,714 of record CAYLJT010001176.1, on the reverse strand, counting down.
TCTTCGACAACGGCGTCAATGTGGGCATCGGCACGTCGAGCCCCGGGGCCAAGCTGGATGTGGCCGGCGATCTCAACGCCACACGCCTGAACACGGCCGGCGGTCAGGTGCGACGCGACTTCCTCGTGTGGAATACGACGTCGAACACTGCGCTCCCGCTCCATATCAAGACCAATATCCCCATCAAGTCCAATACGATGTATCGGATCCTGGTCGAGGGTTACAACTACGGTGCTTCGACGGTCATCAACTCGGACGCCGTCGGCTACACCTACGTCAACTGGGCCTGCATGGGCAACGCCTCCACCAACAACTACGCATCGGGCGTCAGCATCTCGCAATATTGCAGCGCCGACGGCTTCGTGGTCATTCGCCTCGACGTCACCAGCAACTACTACATGGGCTTCTCGGCGTCGGCGTGGTTCACGAACCCCACCGGGACGGCCTTCAATGTCTCGGGCACGGTCTTCATGCAGTCGAACAACCTCTGATAAGCCCTACGCCGTCGCCCCAAGAGCGCCGGCCGCATGCCAAGATGTCCGAGACATTTGGAGCGCCGAGGGCGTCCTCCCCAAAGCGGGAAGGACGCCCAGAAACAAGCCGTTATCGCTAGATTTCCCGGCTCACGGTGAGTGATGCGGCGCGTCCGGCGAGTGCCCGCTCGACGCGGAGGTCGGAGGCGCGGGGCCGGCATCGGACGGCTCGGCGCTCGCGGAGGTCGCGGGCTCCGGATCGGGGAGCCAATTGACACGGGAACCGTCGAGCGGCGGTTGACAAGCATTCAGGCACGTCGCGAAGGCCGACGCACCTTCCGCCGGCGGGGTCTTGTCGCCGATCTCGGCGCAGGCGGCGCTGTTGACGCAGCGCGAGAAGCACAGCGCGGGTGGCGTACAGGCGGGGACACTGCCCTCTTTCCAACCTGTAATACGCCAGGTCCCGTCGCACTCTCGTAGCTTGGGCCAGGCCTCCAGACAAACGGCGTCGCTGGAGCTGACAGCCACGCTGGACGCGACGGGCATGATATTCGACGTCTCACCCAAAAGAACGGCACCTCCCGCGGTCGCGCCCGCGACTAGGACAGCGCCGATAGCCACCTTCGCCCCCAGGGCCAGACCCGCCTTTGCGGCGACCCCGCCCGCCGCACCCGCCGCCGTCGTTCCACCACCTGCGGCAGCGCCTCCCGCAACGCCGCCCACGGCGGCAACGGCCGCGGCGGCCCCCGAAGCCAATGCGTACGCCGCGAAGGGCGTTGCGACGATCAAGCCCGCGACGGCGAAGCCCAAACGCTTCTCCAGACGACCATCGCGCTTGGCTTCGAACAGGCGCTGAGAGGCGTCCACGCTCAGCGAGATCACAAGCGGCGCCGCGTCTTCGTCTCCGCTTTCGACGACGGCGTCACCCTCCGACCCCTGACCCTCGATCACGAGCCCCGGATCTTCGCCAAGCTCGCGCAACGCGGCCACCAATGCGGCTGTCCTGGTGTCTCTAGAGGAGCTCGGTACCAAGGTAATGGTCTGCCTCGGAGGCTGGATCTTCGGGGTCGGCGCGGTCGACGTGCCAAACGGGTAAGTGGACAAGACAGGCCGCGATCCACCCCGGCCGCCCTGCGCTTCGCTGGCCATCTCGACGGCGTGCGTGTAGAGCTGCAAACCGTACGCATCGCCCGCGCTCGTCTCCCCGCGTTCATCCGCGCGGAAGAGGCGCATGCGCGCGT
>CAYLJT010001175.1:0-1752 GCA_964383995.1 uncultured Polyangiaceae bacterium | reverse complement strand
GATCTCGGTGGCGGCAGCGTGGGCGTCGGCGCGGGCAACTTCATCGGCCACCTCGACGCGAATTTTCAGCACGTGTGGAGCACGTCGAGCATCGGTCACGAACGGTTCACGCCCGGCGCGCAAAAACTCGCGCGGGCGGGCGATGGATCCGCCGTGCTCTTCTTCGACGTGGGCCGGCTCCTGCGCAACGGAAGCTCGACGTACGGCCTCGTCGTGGCCCGTTTCAACCCATGAAGGGCGCCCTGCGAGGACTTTCGTGGGTGCTGCTCGTCGGGCTCTTTGCTGCCCCGCCGCGATCGGCCGCGGCGTTTCCGCACGTGGTGCAAAAGGGCGAGACGCTGGCGGCGTTGGCGGAGCGCTACTACGGCCGCGTCGAGCTCGAACAGGTGCTCGTCGCAGAGAACGGCTTGGCCCTCGGCGCGGGTGTCTCGGTCGTGGCGGGCATGCGCTTGGAAGTGCCGGCGACGGCCCACTACCGGGTCGCCGCGGGGGACACCTGGGCGGGCCTCGCGAGCCGACTTCTCGGCGATGCGGACCGGGCCGACGTGCTCGCCTTCGCGAACGACACGCCGCCCTGGACCAACCCGCTCGATGGTCGCGAGATCGTCGTGCCGTACAACCTGCGCTACGTCGCGGGCGCGGGCGACTCCACGTTGACCATCGCGTATCGCTTCCTTGGCGATCGCGAAAAGGCTTGGATGCTCGACAAATACAACCACTTGAGCGGCGAGCCCGTGCGCCGAGGCGACATGGTGTTGGTGCCCCTCGCCGACCTCCGCCTGACCCCCGAAGGGCGCGCAGCGGCGGAGCAAAGTTACGCGCTCGTGCGCTCCGAGGGAGCCGGTGAGGGTCGCCGCGCGCAGCAGCGGGTGGAGGCGGAAATGCCCGTTCTGCTGGGGGATCTGCGCGGTGGTCGCTACGTCGAGGTGATCGCGCGGGGCAACCGCTTGTTGGGCTACGGCGAGCTCGCCCGCGAGCAACGGGCCCTGCTCTACCGCGCGCTGATCGAGGCCTACGTGGCGTTCGACGCCTGGGGCTCCGCCGAAACGGCCTGCGCGGCCTACTTCGACAGCGCCCCCGATGCCGAGCTCGACCCCATCGAAACGAGCCCGAAGGTGATCCGGGCGTGCGCCGTTCGCCCCGCGAATCTCGCGAAACCCCTGTCGTCGGACGCGGGCGCGGCTCCCGCAACGAGCCATGGCCCCGCCCCACGCTGACGCGACCGCCCTCGGCCCGTCGAGCGTGCGCCTCGCCGCGGGCAGCGTTTTCGCCGGGAGATACCGGGTCGAATCGCTGCTCGGCGAGGGCGCCACCTCGGCGGTCTATGTAGCGCGCGACTTCGCGCACGAGGACGAAAATGGCGTGAGCCCGCGTGTGGCGTTGAAGGTGATTCACCGCCATTTGCTGGGTGATCCGCAGGTGTTTCCGCGGTTTCGCAGGGAGGCGCAGCTGCTCCGTCGCATCACCGATGCCCACGTGGTGCGGCTGCGCGACTTTGTCGAAGACGATGGCGTGTTCGCACTCGTGCTCGATCTTCACGAAGGGCAGACCCTCGAGCACCGCCTCGCAGGGGGGCCGTTGCCCGTCGAGGACGCGGTGTCGATCGCCTTGCAAGTGCTGTCCGCGCTCGCCGTGGCGCACGACGCGGGCATCGTCCATCGCGACCTCAAGCCCCCGAACGTGCTGGTGGAGACCCTTGAAAATAAGCCTCTTGCGCGGGTGCTCGACTTCGGCCTGGCCAAGGCGGTGCAC
>CAYLJT010001174.1:0-1759 GCA_964383995.1 uncultured Polyangiaceae bacterium | reverse complement strand
CTCTCCGACGGTCAAGAAGAGCGCATCCCGCCGCCCGTTCATCGCCCGCCGCGCCACGAAGAGCCGCTCATCGCCGTGAACGAAGAGTGATCCGGCCCGCGCCGTGATCCGAGAGGGCGAGCGATAAAACGCTCGCCCTTTCGTCATTTCAAGCGCTTGTCTTTCGCCGCTTGTTTTTCGCCAGAAACGCAAAAATTGTCCCTTCCGCGCGCGGGTCCGCCGTGGTGTTTTTGCTCCATGAGCCAAGGCGTCTATCTCCGTCCCAACGCCGTCATCGAGCCCCTCATCAACCAGTGGTACGCCTGGGCCTACCTGATCTCGCCGCAGAGCTCGGCGATGTTCCTCGCGAACACCCACCTCAAGCTCATGCAGTCGTTCGCGATCTCGCCGCAGATCCACGTGAACGCGCTGAAGAACCCGGCCATGCGCGGCGGTCCGTTCCTCGAGCTGCCCGCCGAAAAAGCGCCTGAGGTAAAGGCGTTGGCCGAGAAGACCGTGCGCGACCAAGCGCTGCTCCTCGAGATGGCCGAGGCCATCAAGAGCCTCGACAAGCTGCTCACCGACGAAGCGAAGGGCAGCTCGCTAGAGCCGCTTTACCCGAGAATTCCCGAGATTTTGCGCGGCTACGTCGAGGTCGTCTACGACCTCAAAGACAACGTCGGCATGCGCTTCTTCGAGGGCTTGCTCTACAAGAGCCCCTTCTACGACACAAAGCGTCAGAGCGTGTGCATCCACGTCGTCGACCCCGATGCACGCGAGTTTGTGCTCTCCACGCCGCGCTTGCCGAAGCCCGGCGAGGTGTTCGCCGATGTGCCGTTTGCGTCTCCGGTGCTCGACAAGCTCTATCGCATGCGCGCCGAGCCCGGTTCCTTCGAGGAGATCCGCGACGCGCTCGGCGTGGGCCCCACGGACTCGGAGCAACTTCGCACCTTCTTCACGCACGAAGCGCCTCCACCGCGCCCGCGATTCACCGGAGACACGCCGCGGGTTCGTTACTTTGGCCACGCCACCGTGTTGATCGAGAGCAAAGACGTCTCAATCCTCGTCGACCCGGTGGTGAGCTACCCGCACCCTTCGGGCCCGCCGCGCCTGTCGCACGCGGACTTGCCCGAGGTCATCGACTACGTGGTGCTCACGCACAACCACCAAGATCACTTCCTCGTGGAGACCATGTTGGAGCTCCGCCAGCGCGTGCGTCACGTGGTCATCGCGCGCGGCACGGGCGGCACGCTGATCGATCCGTCGCTCAAGCTGATCCTCGAAATCATCGGCCTAAAGAGCGTGATCGAGCTCAACGACATGGAGGAGCTCCCAATCCCCGGCGGGACGATCACCGCGCTACCGTTTCTTGGTGAGCACTCCGATCTCGATATCCGCACGAAGGCCGGCTTCCTCGTCGATCTCGGAGGAAAACGCGTGATGCTCTTGGCCGACGCCAACAACATCGAACCGCGCCTCTACGAGCATGTGCACAGGCACATTGGCGACGTCGAGATCCTGTTCATCGGCATGGAGTGCGAAGGAGCTCCGATGAGCTGGCTCTACGGCCCGCTTTTGTTGAAGCAGCCGCTGCGCAAGAACGACATGACGCGCAGGCTCGATGGCTCCGACGGCGACAAAGGCTTCGACATCGTGCAGCGCTTCAATTCGAAGCAGGTCTACATCTATGCGATGGGCCAGGAGCCCTGGCTCGGCCACGTGTCACACATCAAGTACACCGAAGAGTCGAAGGCCATCATCGAGTCGAACAAGCTCATCG
>CAYLJT010001173.1:0-1768 GCA_964383995.1 uncultured Polyangiaceae bacterium | reverse complement strand
CAGCGCTGAACCGCTTGGCGCTCATCCACCACTCCTCTGGCAAGGTCGGCGTCGACGGCGCGCTCAGCGGTGCCCTCGGAGCGCTCTACCCAGAGGGTTTGCACGGGCTTGCCGCCCAAGGTTTGCTGCGCGGATGTCGGCGCCTGGTAATACAGCTTGTGGTCGAAATCGGCGCTGTCGTGTAGGCTGCCGTCGTGGACGTGCAGGGTCGGGAAGAAGATGGAGCTTGGCTCGCTTGTTTCGAAGGAAAATGCCATCGGGTGGATGTTCTTCTTCTTGCCCTTCTTCAGCTTGAACACCGCAAAGCCAAAGCGCTCGTATTCAGGTCGCGCGTCCCAGACCGTTTGCGGAATTCGAAAGCGCGCGTCGAGGCGATCGAAGTCGTGGAGGCTCGGCACATAGGACGCCTCGAAGCTACCCACGCTGTGGACGACGAGGGGGGCGCGTCCGCGCGAGGGCAGCAGGCTGCGGCTCTTGTATTGGCCGGAGATTTCCTCCGGAAACAACTTGTCCAGGTCGGAGAAGAGCTGCGGGTAGCCGGACAGGTCGACAAACTGCAAGGCGTCTTCGGCGACCCCGGCCACGGGCACCGGCAGCACCATCGCCACGTCCGACGGCGTCGCCACGGTCATGGAGTAGGCTAGCCATTGTCGCGCTCGGGCGCCGTTCGCGGAGGCTTGTTCGACGCGACCGAAGATGTTGGTGCTGGCGACCTCGATTTGCGCGGGAGCGAACAGAAAGCTGAACAGGCGAAAGGGCGCTTGGACGGGCGAGAAGCAGCACATGCGAAGCTTTTACCACAGCGGCGCGGGTGTCGGGAGCTTGACGTGGCGGTTGGAAGTCGCTAGCCGTCCGGCATGGCAAGAAGGTCGCCCCAAGCCGTCGCGACGGTCGGTGTGGCAGAGCATGGCAACTCGGCGGTGCTCGTCACGCTGGCGCCGGGGGGCAAGCTCCTCGACCGAAGGCGCGTCGATCTGACCCAGGGTCTTCCCACCCATCCTTACCACCACGAGGGCTCGTGGGCCGTGGGTCGCTATCTGGACAGCCCGTGGGCGCGGCCGATCGCGCTCTCCGACGCCATCGCGCTCGTCGCGCGCGTGCGCGAGGCGGCCGCGGTGGGCGCGCGTGAAAGCCTGGACACGCTGGCCAGCTCGCTGAACCTACCCGTGGGCGCGCTCGCCGTCCGTGTCTACCCGGAGCTTCCGTCGAGCATCGAGGCCTGCATCCAGGACACGCGTATCGCCAACCTTGCCGACTCCGTCATGTATCGCGAAGCCTTGGCCACGGCCGCCGCGGCGCGCGGCTGGGCCGTGCATGTCTACGACAAGGACCGCGTGTTCGAGGAGGCTACCGCCGCCCTGGGTGGGGAAGATGTGGAGGCGTTTTTGCGCGCCATGGGCCGTTCCGTTGGACCCCCGTGGCAAGCCAAGCACAAGCTCGCCGCGGCTGCGGCGTTGGCGGCGGGCGCCGCCTTGCGCGGGGCTGGATAATCGTCGTTCAAGGCGACGATAGGCCCGTTTGGCGCTTGTTTCAGGTGCCGGAGGTCGGTATGGTCCGCCGATGTCCGTCATCCCCATGCACAAAGGAGAGCGCGTCTACAAGCACTACCCGGAGGTCGGTCCGGGGCCTTGGGACGCGATCATCATCGGGTCGGGCATGGGTGGCATGTCCTGCGCGGCTGCCCTCTCGAAGTACGGTCACCGCGTGTTGGTGCTCGAACAGCACTACATTCCAGGTGGCTTCACGCACATGTTCGCGCGCAAGGGCT
>CAYLJT010001172.1:0-1776 GCA_964383995.1 uncultured Polyangiaceae bacterium | reverse complement strand
GTTGTACGACGTGTGGGTGAACGCGCCTCGCCCGTTGGCGTCGCCTATCGCAAAGATGTGCGCTTGGCTCGTGCGGAGCTCGTCGTCGACCTCGATGAAGCCCCGGGCGTTGACCTTCACGCCCGCGTTTTCGAGGCCGAGGTCGTGGGTGTTTGGCAGCCTTCCCACGGCCGCCAGCACATGGCTTCCCTCCACGGTCGGCCCCGTCGTCTTCAGCTTCAAGGCGCCGACCTGACCGGACGCTTCCGCCACCGTCGTGCCCACGTGCACCGTGATGCCCTCGTCCTCCACGATGCGCTTGACCTCGGCGCACACGTCGTCGTCCTCCCGCGCGATCAAGCGCGGCCCCTGCTCGATCACCGTCACGCGGCTGCCGAAACGCCGGTACATTTGCGCAAATTCGAGGCCCACGTAGCTTCCGCCGACCACGACCAGGTGCTCCGGCAAGAAGTCGATGTCCATCATCGAGGCGTTGGTCAGCACGGGGATGTTCGTCAGCGTGTCCGGGACAAAGGCGCGACCGCCCACGTTGATGAAGATCTGGCTCGCGTGGAGCACGTCGTCTCCCACGCGTACGGTGTGAGGGTCTTCGAAGCGCGCTTGTCCAAGCACGAAGGTCAGGTTCGGCGTGCCCTCGACCCACGTCTTCAGGCCGTCGCGGGACTCTTGCACGACCGCGTCTTTGCGGGCCTTGACGCGCTTCATGTCCACCGAGACCGGCCCCTCGATCAGCACGCCAAAGCGCTCGGCTTGACGCGCGACCCACGCCGCACGCGCGCTCGCCACCAGCGTCTTCGTGGGGATGCAGCCGTCGTTGACGCAGGTGCCTCCGAGGCCCCGACGCTCGATCAGCGCCACGTGCTTCCCGGCCTGCGCCAAGCGCACGGCCAACGAGGGCCCCGACTGACCCGCCCCGATCACGATGGCATCCAAGGTCTTCACGGCTTGTCCTCCGCGCGCGTCGCTACCACTTCACGTCTTGGCTCTCGGCCACGCCGAGGGCCCCGGAAATCTCGACGATGGGCTTGCCGGGCAACTGGATGGTGCCCGCGTAGCTGCCGATGGGCTGCACGAACTTCGAGGCCACGAGCCCCAGGTTCTTGGTCTCTGCGTGCAGCGATTGGGGCGTAAATCGTAGGTCGACCGCGCCGCACGTGGTGGTGATTTGCCAGGGCTTCATCGGATCGTTGGGGTCGAAGGAGAAGCAGCCTTCGCCCACCGGATGAAGGTCGCCGAAGGCCCAAACACCGCACTCGGGCTCGCCGATGAAGCTCTCCACGAGGTTCATCGCGACGGGCGCTCCGTCGTGGCCACGCCCTTGAAAGAAGGCCCAACGCCACTGCGTGTGCCGCGGCATCAGTCCGTGCGTGTAGTCGAAGCCGCCGAAAGCGCCGTCCAAACTGCGCTTTTCGCCGCGCACGATGGCTTCGCCCATGACGGGCAACAGCACCGTCTTCTGGGTCGTCGACAGCTCGCTCCCGGGGATCGGCCCGATGTAGCTCAGCGACGGCAACGGCTTGGCGAGCGAGAAGCGCGCGTCGACCCGCAACGATGGCACGTCGATGGCGAGGGACGCGTGGTCGGTGTCGAACGAACGGTTGAAGCGCACGAGCTCCGAGCGGCCCTTGTAAAACGCCAGGCAACCTTCGTGGGTGGTGACGCCGACGCGAGCCGCTAACGGGTGGCTCAGCGCGGTGTGATCGGCGAGCAGCTCCCCGCGCTTGGCGTCGTGCGCGAAGGCGAAGGTCGACGACGCGTAGGTCGTGTCGATGATGG
>CAYLJT010001171.1:0-1780 GCA_964383995.1 uncultured Polyangiaceae bacterium | reverse complement strand
TCGCACCGTGAGATCGAAGCCGCCGTGCCGCGCGAGCTGGTCGAGCATGTGCGAAAGAAACGGGACGGGTGTCTCGATGGCGCTCACGCCCGTTCCGTCGAGGTCGATGACCACCTCGATGTCGGTCTCCTTCGTGGTTCGCTGAACGGCGCCTCGTCTGGGCATGAGCTCTCCTTGGGCCTCGCATGGTAGTGCCCCGGCTCTCACGAAGCAGAATTTCCAGCGCTTGGCGGAGGCTCGAAAAACCGACTATGGTCCCGCGACGTGAAGCGCCTCGCCCTTCTTGCTGCCGTGTTCTTTGCGACCGCGTGTGGCTCGGCCAACACCACGGTCCAAGGGCCGAGCGACACCCTACGGGCCTACGCGCTCGCCCTCGACGAGGGCCGTGTCGACGACGCGTACAAGCTGCTTTCGGCCGAGGCCAAGCGCTCGATGTCGCCCGAAGCGTTTCGCCGCGCGGCCAGCGAAAGCCCCGAAGAGCTGCGCGAAATCGCCCACGCCTTGGCGCGCCCCGCGAGCGATCCGGTGGTGACGGCGACGGTGACGCTGCTCAACGGCGACGAGCTGGTGCTCGTGTACGAGAGCGGCCGTTGGCGCGTGGATGCGGCGGCCGTCGATCTGTACGGCCAATCGACGCCGCGTAAAGCCATCACGGGCTTCGTCCGCGCCTTCGAAAAAAAGCGCTACGACGTGCTCCTCCGTTACGTGCCGGATGCGGAGCGGCACGGCATCGTGCGTGCGCCGAGCGGCGACGAGGCTTCTCCCCCCGTACAACCCGCGACCGAGCTCACCGCCGAAAAGCTGAAAGCCGCGTGGGAGGGCCCGCAGAAAGAGGCCATGCAGGGCGTCGTGCAAGCCATTCGCACGGCCTTGCCCACCGCCACCATCGAGGAGACCGGCGACACGGCGTCCATGGCGTTCGGCGCCGGCGGCACGTTGAGCTTCGTGCGCGAGCAGGGGCTCTGGAAGATCCGTAACTTCTAGCGGACGGCGCAAATCTCGCCGCACCGCGGCGCAATAGTGCCCTTTTCGCCTTTCATGGCCCGCGGGGCGAGCGTGTACTAGGGTCCAAAGCGCACGTGTTCTCGTGCCCCCTTCTGCGAGAAGGCCTGTGAGCGAGCCCGACGTCGTCCCGATTCTTCCCCTTCGCAACTCGGTCCTCTTTCCGATGCAGATCGTCCCGATCAACGTCGGACGCGCGCGCAGCGTCCGCCTGGTCGAAGAGATCGCGAGCCGCGATCGGGCCCTCGTAGGGGTCCTTTCGCAGCGCACGTCGGACACCGATGAGCCTACGTTTTCCGAGCTATTTGCGGTGGGCACCCTCGCGCGCGTGGTGAAGGTCATCCGCATGGGGCCGAACAACTACTCGGTCGTGCTCAACGGCCTCGGCCGTTTTCGCGTCAAGGCGGCGACCTCCCTCGAGCCCTTCATGCGCGCCAAAATCGAGCGCATTCCTGAGCAGCTCCTGCGCGACGCCGAGCTCGACGCGTTGGGCGTCACGCTGCGCGAGTCGACCCGCGAGGTGCTCACGCTGCTGCCCAACTTGCCGCCCGAGACGGCCAGCATCCTCGACAACGTGCGCGAGCCCGGCGCCTTGGCCGATCTGATCGCGTCCAACTTGCCGCAAGCGCAGGCCTCGGTGCCCGAAAAGCAAGAGATCCTCGAAGCGCTCGACGTGAAGAACCGCGTGCGCCTCGTGACCTCGCTGGTGACGAAGCAGCTCGAGGTGTTGCGCGTCAAAAAAGAAATTTCCTCGATGGTCGAAGAGGAAATGGGCAAA
>CAYLJT010001170.1:0-1783 GCA_964383995.1 uncultured Polyangiaceae bacterium | reverse complement strand
ATCTGAGGGTTGACCATCGTTCCTCCGCCAGTTCGGTCTGGCTGGTCCTGCGGGGCGAAGACACAGAAGCGGCGCCGTAAGCACGAACAACGGTCCGTGGTGGGCGTCGCCAAGGCTCACTACATGATGCGGGTGAGCGGCTGAATCCGTTATTTCTTCAGCGCTAGGTTCTATCCGAACCGGGGCAGTGCTCGCAAGGCCAAGGCCGAACAGGAAAGCCCGACCGGGCCCTGTGCCGGCCCGTGCTATAGGGCGCGCCGCACCCAATCCGCGAGGTTTTTACCGTGACTCTCTTCGGCCTGATGGCGAACTACGACTACGGCGAAGTGCACTTCGGCCGTGATGCGGCGAGCGGCATGCGCGCCATCGTTGCAATTCATGACACGCGGCTCGGACCTGCCCTCGGGGGATGCCGCTTTCTGGCGTACGAGCACGAGCGGGACGCCATGGTCGATGCACTGCGGCTCGCGCGGGGCATGACGTACAAAGCGGCCCTCGCCGACTTGCCGCACGGCGGCGGAAAGTCCGTGATCTTGTACCCGTCGACGGCGCACTTCGACCGCGCCGCGCTGTTCCGCGCTTTTGGTCGCTTCGTGGAAGCCCTCGGTGGTCGCTACATCACCGCCGAAGACTCGGGCACGGGCCTCGAAGACATGAACATCGTGCGCTCGGTGACGAAGCACGTCACGGGAGTCGACTTGTCCCTCGGGGGCTCGGGCGATCCATCGCCGTTCACGGCGCTCGGCGTGCGCAGGGGCATCGAAGCATGCGTTAAACACGCGCTACGGCGTGACTCGCTGCAGGGGATCCACGTCGCCGTGCAGGGCGTCGGGCATGTCGGCTACCACCTCTGCAAAGAGCTCGCGGCGGCCGGCGCGCTGCTCGGCGTCGCCGACGTCGACCCCCTCAAGGCCGAGCGCGCGAACCGTGAGTTCGGCGCGGCGGTCGTGCCCATTTCGGACGTGTTCGGTGTCGATTGCGACGTGCTCGCCCCCTGCGCGCTCGGCTCCGCGTTGAACGACGAGACCATCCCGCGTCTGCGCGCGAAGATCGTCGCCGGCGCCGCCAACAACCAGCTCGCCGAGCCGCGCCACGGCGACGCCCTCTTCCAGCGCGACATCCTGTACGCCCCCGACTACGCGATCAACGCAGGCGGGCTCGTCAACGTCGCCATGGAAGCCAAGGGCTACGACGCCGAAGAGGCCCGCGCTCGCACCCTGAAAATCTACGACACCATCGCGGAAATCGCCGAGCGCAGCCGCAAGTCCCAGACGCCAACCTACCGCGTGGCCGACGTGATGGTCGAAGAACGGCTCGCGCGCGTGGCCAAGTCGGCCTAGCGCCGATAGGCTGTCGGCGATGCGAAACGCCTTCGTTGTTGCGACTGTGGCGGTGCTGTTGGCGGCCCCAGGGTGCGCCGCACCGATGGTCGATTTGCACGAGGGACCGCGGGAGTACGTCGCGACCGACTACGACAGCGTGCTGCGCAAGTGGACACGCACGCAAGAGCTCATCGCGCTGAGCGACCTCGACAACTTCCTCACCGCCACCGCCACGTTCGAGTCGTGGGACTTTCGTTGGGCCTACGTCGTCAGGTACGTCGAGGACTATCGCTTGACCCTCGATCAGCGCAAAAAGCTGCTCGAAAAGGCCCTCGACGAGACGCGCCAGCGCCACCAGTTCTTCGTCGCCATCTACGGCGGCGAGCGCAAATACAACGACCTCGCGCGGCCCGACAGCGCGTGGATCGTGCGCCTCATCGACGACACGGGCAACGAGACCG
>CAYLJT010001169.1:0-1789 GCA_964383995.1 uncultured Polyangiaceae bacterium | reverse complement strand
CGCGAGCTCGATGTGCGAGCGATGCCGCGGGTCGCCTGTGACCGGAAACGTGGCCAAGCAACGCTCCAAGAAGCGCACCGCCTCGACGTGCTTGCCCAGCGCCAGCTTGGTCTCGCCCAGGTTGCCAGCGACGTCGAACGTCTGGCGCTGCGCCCACGCGGCCTCGTAGGCCTTCTCGGCGGCGGCGTAATCGCCCCGTTCGAAGGCTGCGACCCCCGCGTCGAACAACGCGTCCACGCCTTGGGAGGGCGCCTCGTCGGCCCACGCGGCGCTCGTGGCGAGCACAAGAAACAGCAAGCTGGCAGCAGTCCAAGGTCTCTTTTTCATGCGTCTCTCGATGCGAAGCCCGGGGTTCATCTCACGCGATTCAAAAGCTGAAAACCATGTCGAAGCCCGCCTGCGTCGGCCCCAAGCGGGGCGCCACCGCAACCGGGGCCGCGGGGCTGTCGTCCCGCGTAACGAGGACGTACGCGAGCGTCGAGAGGCCCACCGCGAAGAACGTACCGCCCGAAACCAACGTGAACGTCTCTAGCTGATCCTCGCGGTTCAACTGCCGCGTCAGGCGCGCGCAATCGCCGGCCAAATCGCTGCTCGGTGCGGCGCACGCGTTCGCTCCGCCGCGAGCGCTCAGCGCCTCTTGCTGATCTTCGACCTCGCCGCGTTGCACGTCCGTCACCACCACCAACGTCAGCGTCGCGAGCATCGTCACCCCGCTGGCCACGACCCCGACGGTGCCCACCGTGTCGAGCGTGGGCCCCGCTTCGGGGGGCGGCGCCAAAGCAGTCGTGGGGCTCGGCCGCGGCGGGGGCTCGGGCGCCTTGGGCGCAGGCGCGGCGGTCGGCTCAGCGAGCGGCTCCCACGCGGGCGCCACGCGCAGCTCGGCCCCTGCCTCCACCGTCACTTCGAAGCGCATGTAGTGGTAACCCGACCGGCTGGCGTCGATGCGGTGCGTGCCGGGCGCAACATAGATCTCGGTGCCCTCGACGCCGAGCACACTGTGGCCATCCACGGCCACGGCGGCCCCTTCGGGCACGTCGATGCGCAGCAGGCCGACGAGGGGGCGAACGCCGTCGAGCTTGCGCTGCAACACGGCCTTCTTCGCCGGGTCCGAGGCGGGCGGGTAGTTGCGGATGGCGTAGCCCAAATGAATGGCAGCTTCGAGCGGTCGGCCGAGCTCCACCTCGATGATCCCCAGGTTCGCGGCCGCTTGCGCCGTCGGGTCGAGGATGAAGCTGCGACGGTAGAGGTCGTAGGCGGCGGGCACATCGCCGGCGCGGAGCTTGGCGTGGGCTTCGGCCAACAGCGCTTCGGCTTCGGGGTTCGCCGAGGGAAACACGAGCGTGTCCGGGGGAGGATCGGCGAGCGCGGTCCGCGTCGACGCGCCCACGCCGAGCAACAACGAGCCCGCCAGAAAGAACCTGATCCCGCGGCGGCCAATGTTCACGGCACGCTCCCTTTTCCGCTCGGGCGAACGAACGTCGCGCGCCCGGGCACCCAGTCGCTCGAGCGTGCCGGGGCAGGGGCCGACGGCGCTGGCAGCAACGGGGGCGCCGGGCGAGCCGGGGGCGCCGAAGCCGTCGAAGCAATGCTGTTCGGCGGGGCAGGGGCCGACGGCGGGGGGGAAGGCGCGGCGGGCACCACGCGCGCCGCCGAGGTAGGGTGAGGCGGAGTCCGCTCCGCGAGCGGAACACCGCTCCGGCTTGCGTGGGGGAGTGGCAACGGCGCGGAATCCTCGGGGCGAGGCGCCTCGGCCACGGAAAGCGCAGGCGCTACGGAGGCGACGGCGGGG
>CAYLJT010001168.1:0-1790 GCA_964383995.1 uncultured Polyangiaceae bacterium | reverse complement strand
CTTTGCCAAGCTGCGCTGGGAGCGCACGGTCGGAAAAACCTTCCCGCTCGGCCGCAACATCAGCCCCGAGGCGGTGAAGGGCGCGTTCGCAGACATCACCGATTTTGGCAAGGTGGAGCACCCGGCCACGGTCACCGAGTCCATGCAACCCGTGCTCAATAACCTGCAAAACAAGGCCAAAGGTGGCAACGACCTGATCGACGTCGACGCGGCTCTGGCGGCGGACATCCCCGAGCTTCACACGCGCTACGACGAGCGCGACCTGGCATTTTACGGCCTGGCCGTCGGCGCCGGCGCCGACCCGTTGGATCAAAAAGACCTGCGCCATGTGTACGAGCTCGCGGGGGACGGCTTCCAACCCATTCCAACCTTCGCGGTCACGCCCGTCCTGAACGCCATCTTCGACATGGCCAAGCGGGGCGAGCAGTTCCCCGGCTTCAAGTTCGGCTTCGAGCGCATTTTGCACGGCGAGCAATCGCTCACTCTCCACGGGCCCCTGCCCACCAGCGCCGAGCTGACCCACAAGATGCGCATCAAGGATGTCTGGGACAAAGGGAAGAACGCCGTGGTGGTGTTCGCCTCCGAATCGCGCGACGCGGCCAACAACCTTTTGTTCGAGAACGAGCTGGTGATGGTGGTGCGCGGAGCGGGTGGCTGGGGCGGCGACAGGGGCCCCTCGGCGGAGGTCAACGCGCCCCCCGATCGCGCCCCCGACGCGGTGATGGAGCAGAAGATCGATCCCCACCAGGCCCTTCTGTACAGGTTGTGCGGCGACTGGAATCCGCTCCACGCCGACCCGCAATTTGCCCAGGCGTTCGGCTTCCCGCGCCCGATCCTGCACGGCCTGTGCACCTTCGGCTTCGCGGCGCGCCACGTGATCAAGGCGTTTTGCGACAACGACAGCCGCTACTTCAAGACCATCCGCGCGCGCTTCGTGGAGAGCGTATTTCCTGGCGAGACGGTGGTCACCGAAATGTGGAAGGAGAGCGCTACGCGCATCGTGCTGCGGGTGCGCATCAAGGAGCGCGACAAGGTCGCCATCACCGCGGCGGCGGTGGAGCTGTTCGACAAGCTGCCCGCGGCCTGGCCGAAGGCCGCCCCCAAGCCTGCCGCCAAGGTAGAAACGAAGGCCGCCGAGCCTGCCAAGGCCGAGCCCGCGAAGGCCCCCGCGGCCGCCGCTCCTGCCGGCGAAATGGCCATCACCAGCGAGGTGATCTTCGAGGGTGTCAAGCTGTACGTCGAGGCCCACCCCGAGCTCGTCAAGAACGTCAACACGGTCTACCTGTTCAAGCTGACCTCCCCGGACAGCGCGTGGATCATCGACCTGAAGAGCGGAGCGGGCAGCGTGCGCGCGGGGACCGGCAACGCCGACTGCACCTTGGAGCTGTCCGACGCCGACTTCCTCGGCATGGCCTCGGGCGCCCTCAACCCGCAAAAGCTTTATTTCGGCGGCAAGCTCAAGATCAGCGGCAACGTGATGGCGTCGCAGAAGCTCGAGTTCTTGCAGAAGATCGACAAGGCGCAAATGGCAGAGGCGATGCAAAAGGCAGGCAAGCTCCCGGGAGCTTCCGCCCCCGCCGCAGCCCCCGCCCAGCCCGCGCCGAAGGCCGAAAAACCGGCCGAAAAGCCCGCGTCTTCCGGTAAGACCGAGGCGGTGTTCAAGGGCCTGGCCGCGCGTTTTGCCAAGGAGCCCGCCCTGGCGGCGGAGCTCGCGGCGGTGGTCAGGTTCGAGGTGTCCGGGACAGCGTACACCGTCGACGCCAAATCGACGCCACCGTCCGTCGACAAGG
>CAYLJT010001167.1:0-1793 GCA_964383995.1 uncultured Polyangiaceae bacterium | reverse complement strand
GTGGGGCGAATGCCCCACCGAAACAGATAGGGCCGCGCGCGTTTCGCGAAGCGAAACCCCGGGGTGTAACGCCGGCCGAAGTTCGGGCGCGCGGCCCTAGGCCGCGATACCGCGCATTTCGTAGTATGCCTGCACTTGCGGCAGGGCCTTCACGCGCTCGAAGTGGGCGACGAGCTTGGGCGCCACGCGGTCGACGAGGTCCTTGGGGATATAGTCCAGGTTTCCGGAGCGGAGCTGCCGTACCCAGAGGAAGACCTTCAGGTCGGCGACGGTAGGGCGGCCGTCTGCGAAGAACTCGCCGCCGCGGGCCACGAGGCGCTGCTCTACCCGTTGCAGGAAGTAGGTAAGGGGGCCGTCGGCCAATGCCTCGCGCTTGGCGCGCTTTTCGTCTTCGTCTTTGATGGGGAAGGTCGCGGACACCTGATGCGTGATGTCCTCCACGGCGTCCATGACCTCGTCGCAGAACGCGGCTTCCAGCGCGTCGGTCGGGTAGAGGCCGGCCAACTTGCCGACGAAGCGGTTGATGCCGTTGGACTGGGCGAGCTGCTGTCCGTCGACCTCGAGCACGGGGATGGAGCCGAACGGTGTGCTGTGCTTGAGGGTCGCCCATTCGGCGAACTTGACGCGGTGGTCTTCGTAGTCGATGCCGCCGATGAAGAGGGCCATTCGCGCGGTCTCGCCGCGGCTGCCGTGGATGTCGAAATAGGTTAGCTTGAGCGTGTGCATGGCCGGAAGGCTTAGGTCTCCGGGTAGGCACGGTCAAGGGGCCCTCCTGTCGCCTGGGGCGCGCCATCGCTCGACGAAGAGACGTCGCTGAGCAAAGATGCTACCCTCTTTTTGTTTGCGACCCTCAGGCACCCGGCGTAGGCGTAGCAGCGTGCGGTCCGGGTACTCTGGATACCCACGCTGACGGTGGAAGTGCAACATGACGCGCCGCGGCTCCACGCTACGCTCACCCTTCGGAGGCGAAACGCTGACCCAATGTGGTCACTGCGGGGGCGCGCATGGGCCCGGCACGACGTTCTGCCCGGTGACCGGGCTCGCGCTGGGGGATCGCTCGTCGACCCTACCGCCGTCCGCCGGCTCGGATCCGTTCGCCGACTCCATCCGCGAGGGCGTGACCATTGACCAGAAGTTTTTCCTGCGTCGGTGTCTAGGGAAGGGTGGGATGGGGGTAGTGTACGAAGCCACACACCTCTTTCTCGACCGCAAGGTGGCCATCAAGTTCGTGCGTTCCGAGGAGGCCTTCGACCCCGACTCCAAAAAGCGGTTCTTGCGGGAAGGGCGAAACCTGGCCGCCCTGACCCACCCCAACATCGTCCAGATCTTCGACCTTGGGTTCACGAACGAGACGCCCTACCTGGTCATGGAGCACCTGGAGGGAGAGTCCCTCGAAGACCGCATCGAACGCGACGGCCCCATCAGCTTGGCCGACGCGCTGTCCATCGGTCGTCAGGTGCTGCGCGCGCTGATCGCGGTTCACGAGGTCGGGGTGGTGCACCGCGACCTCAAGCCGGCGAACATCTTCCTGGTGCGAGGTCCCAACGATCCGAACGTGAGGCTGCTCGACTTTGGCCTGAGCTACAACGCGCTCGTCAAGGAGAGCGATCCTGTCATCGCAGGGACCCCCGAGTATTTGTCGCCGGAGCAGGCGCGCGGCGAGCTGGTCGACATGCGCACCGCTCTCTCTTCCCTCGGGGCCACCCTGTACACCGCTGTCACCGGTCAGCTCCTATTCACGTCGCCCGTCTTGGCCCGCGCGTTGACCATGATTCAGACCGAGGTGCCCGCCC
>CAYLJT010001166.1:0-1798 GCA_964383995.1 uncultured Polyangiaceae bacterium | reverse complement strand
GCCATCGCCGAGGTCATCAACGGTGACCGCCGCGTGCCCGATCTGCACGTGATCTTCATGCCCAACTACCGCGTGTCGCTCGCGCAAAAAATCATCCCAGCGGCGGATTTGTCCGAGCAAATCTCCACGGCCGGCATGGAGGCCTCGGGCACCGGCAACATGAAGCTCGCGATGAACGGCGCCCTGACCATCGGCACGCTCGACGGCGCCAACATCGAGATCCGAGACTCGGTCGGCCCCGAAAATTTCTTCCTCTTCGGTCTCACCGCCGAAGAGGTCTTGGCCCACCGCAAGAAGGGCGTCCTTGGCAAATCAGCCCTCGAAGGCAATCCGGAGCTCGAGGAAGCCATCCAGCTCTTGCAGACCGATTTCTTCACGCCCGACGAGCCCGGCGTGTTTCGGCCCCTCCTCGACTCGCTGCTCGGTTCCGATCCTTACCTCGTGCTGCAAGACTTCGCGGCCTATTGCGCGTGCCAGGAGCAGGTCTCGCAGGCCTTCCTCGACGCCGAAGGCTGGACCCACAAAGCGGCCCTCAACATCGCGCGCGTGAGCGGCTTTTCGTCGGACCGCACGGTGCGCGAGTACGCTCGCGACATCTGGGGAGTATCTCCCGTGGAGGTGCCCCTCACGCCCCACCGCGACCCGGGCTGACACGTCGCCACTTTCGTCCGCGGTGCTATTCTCTCCCGCCGATCATGGCGAGCTCCCCCCCTCCGAAGCGTGACGACAACGACGGCGACCTCGCGACGCAAAAAAAACGCAAGGTCGAGAAGGTGCGCCGCTACAAGGTGCTCTTTCACAACGACGACTACACAACGATGGAGTTCGTGGTGCACGTCCTGATGAAGTTCTTTCATCGGACCGAGACCGAAGCGACGCACATCATGTTGAGCGTGCACCATAAAGGGCACGGGGTCGCCGGCACGTACACGCGTGACGTCGCGGAGACGAAGGTAGACACGACCATGCGCTACGCGCGCGAGCGGGGTATGCCTCTGCTCGTGACGGCCGAGCCGGAGTGAGCATGCGCCTATCCCCTGAAGTCGAAATCGCGTTCCAGCTAGCAACCCACGAGGCCGCGCGCCGCCACCACGAATACGTCACGGTCGAGCATCTGTTGTTCGCGCTGCTGTTCGACGACGAGACCGCCAACGTCGTCCGTCACGCGGGCGGTGACGTCGAGAAGCTTCGAAAGAAGCTCGCATCGTTCCTCGACGAAGAGGTCGAGACGATGTCCGAAGAGGAGGAGACGTCCCCCACCCTCTCGCTCGGTTTTCAACGGGTGGTGAGCCGCGCCGCAGTGCACGTGCAATCGTCGGGAAAAGAAGAGCTTTTGGGCAAGAACGTGCTCGTCGCGATCTTCGCCGAGCGGGACGCCCCCGCGGCGGGCTTCCTGGCCGAGGCCAATGTGAAGCGAGTCGATGTGGTGACCTACATCGCCCACGGCGTCTCGAAGCGCGACGAGCCCGCGCAGAAGAGCGGTGACGACGACGAAGACATCGACGCCGAGGGCGGCGAAGGCCAAAAGGTCGCCGATCCGCTGGCGCAGTTCACCAGCAACCTCAACGCCTTGGCCCTCGAAGGTCGCATCGATCCGCTGGTGGGTCGCGAGCGCGAGGTGGAGCGGCTCATTCAGGTGCTCTGTCGCCGCAAAAAGAACAACCCGCTGCTGATCGGCGACGCGGGCGTCGGCAAAACCGCCATCGTCGAGGGCCTCGCCCAAAAGATCGTCACGGCCCAGGTGCCCAAGGCCATCGGCGACTCCATCGTGTACGCCCTCGACATGGGGGCGTTGGTG
>CAYLJT010001165.1:0-1801 GCA_964383995.1 uncultured Polyangiaceae bacterium | reverse complement strand
CGCCCCGACGGGGCAGACATGCTCGGTCATCAACGTATAGCCGTTGTCGAGCTCGCGCCCGGGGGACACGATGATCTCTTTCAGGTTACCGCGCTCGCGCATGTCGAGCACGGGGTCCTTGGCGACCTCCTCGCAAAAACGCACGCAACGGGTGCAGGCGATGCAGCGCTCGGCGTCGTAGACGATGGTAGGACCGAACACGACGGCCTTGGGCTTGTGCACGATCTCCTGGTGCATGCGCTTGCCGGTCCGCTGGTGCTCCAGCCAATAATCCTGGAGTCGGCACTCCCCTGCTTGATCGCAGATGGGGCAGTCGACCGGGTGGTTCAGCAGCAACAGCTCCTGCACCGACGCGCGCGCCTCACTGACATGCTCGCTCGAGTCGGACAAGACCTCCATGCCTGGCGCACAGGACTGCTGACAAGCCGGTTGCAGCTTGGGCTTACGGGCAGGTACGTAGTCCTGCTTCTCTGCGTCCCAGCGCAAGATGTCGAGCATCATCGCGGGGCGCCCGGGCGGCGGCGCGATCTCGACGAGGCACATGCGGCAGTTGGCCGCGACGCTCAGGCCGGGATGCCAGCAGTAATGGGGGATGTCGATGCCCGCTCGGTGGGCCGCACGGATGACCGTGTCACCGGGCTCGAACGGAATCTCTCGGCCGTCGATCTTGATGGTGCTCATGCTCGTTCGATAACCTTCGAAAGCCCTAGTGGTCGCACTCGCCGCCGATCATGTTGAGGGAGCCGAACGTGGGGATCACGTCCGGGATCATCCGCCCGACGATGAGCTGCTCGAGGCCTTGAACCGATGCAAAACAGGGGGGACGGATGCGGATGCGGTAAGGTGTGCCGCTGCCGTCCGAGACAATGTAGAACCCAAGCTCGCCGTTCCCCGCCTCGGTGTACGAATAGCACTCGCCCGCCGGGATCTTGATACCTTCCATCACAATCTTGAAGTGTTGGATGGTGGCCTCGATGGTGGTGTAGACGTCTTCTTTTTCGGGCAACATGATGCGCGGGTCGCTCACGTTGATCGGGCCTTCGTCGGGCATTTGCTCGAGGGCCTGCTCGATGATGCGCATGCTTTGGCGGATCTCCTCGGAGCGGCACATGAAGCGGTCCCAGTTGTCGCCGGTGGTGCCCACCGGAACATCGAAGTCCATGCGGTCGTACACGAGGTAAGGATGGGCCTTGCGCACGTCGTAGGCCGCGCCCGTCGAGCGCAACACGACGCCCGTCCAGCCGAGCGCCAGCGCGTCGGCCTTCTTCATCACGCCGACGCCCTCCAGGCGGTCGATGAAGATGCGGTTCTTCAACAGGAGCTTTTCGCCCTCTTCGAGGAGCTGCATCACGCGCACGACGCCGGCGCGCACCATGTCTTTGAAGTCGGGCGTGGGGGGCTTGGCCATGCCGCCCGCGCGGCCGAAACTGTGTGTTACGCGGGCGCCCGTCTCCTCTTCGAAGATGTCCCAAAGCACCTCACGGGCCCGAGCCCAATACAGGAACGGCGTGAACGCGCCAAGCTCCATGGCCATGGCGCCCGAGCAGATGAGGTGGTCGCAAACCCGGGCCAATTCGCCCAAAACGACGCGGTAATATTGGCAGCGTTCGGGCACCGTAATGCCCAACATCTTCTCGAGCGCGAGGGCAAAGCCAATGTTGTTGAGCAGCGGAGATACGTAGTTGAGGCGGTCCACATAGGGAAACACCTGGTTCCACGTGCCGCGCTCGCACATCTTCTCGAAGCCGCGGTGCAGATAGCCAATCTGCACGTCGGCCTTGGTAATGGTCTCACCCGAGAG
>CAYLJT010001164.1:0-1807 GCA_964383995.1 uncultured Polyangiaceae bacterium | reverse complement strand
GATCAAGCATCTCATCGCGCGGGGGGCCATCGGCGCGGTCAGCTCGCATGACCTGGGCCTCGCCGCGTTGGAGGCCGAAACGGAGGGGCGCGTTCGCAACGTGCATTTCGAGGAGCTCGTGGAGGGTGGCAAGATGACCTTCGATTACCGCCTGAAACCCGGGGTCGTACGGACTTCGAACGCCCTCGAGCTGATGCGCCTCGTGGGCCTCGCGGTCCCCGATGACGCAGCCAAGGACGTCTGACGCACTGAGCCAAAAGAAGCCGTTCTCTGGGCTTGCGGTGGGCCGCGACATTGGCGAGATTGCGTCTTCCCTCATGCCCAAGATCAAACCCAAGGTTCTGTTTCGCGACGCCACGGAATACCTGAAGGCCCACCCCGAGGAGATCGTTCGCGTTCTTCGCGGCGCCGTGGGGCTGCGTGTGGGGGTTCCGATGGACGCCCTGCGCTACCTCGCGCGGGAGCTCGCGACCGGTGAAAAAGCCCCGAAAGACGTGGTGATCGAGGCCGCGCCGCCGGGCATCCGCTTGGCCGCGACGGTGGACGCGATGGGCACGAAGCTCCGTGCGTCGCTCGTCGTGACCGTGGAAGAAATTGGCATCTCGACGCAGGAAGCGCGGGTCGCCGTGCGCATCTCCGAGCTTGCGCTCGAGGTCCTGGATGACTCGATGACGCCCATCGCGGGGCTCTTGAAGTCGGGCGCCTTGGACCTCTCGAAGCCGGGAAATCTGGTGGCATTCATGCCCAAGCGCCCGCCCGCGCTGATCGAAGCGAAGGACGATCGCATCGTGCTCGATCTGCTCAAGGTGCCCGCCCTCGCGAAGAACCCGAAGGTTCAAAAGGCCCTCGCCGTGGCCACGCCGGTGGTCGGCGTACGTGCGATTCGCACCAAGGATGATCACCTCGACGTGCACTTGCGCGCCGACGTCGGGGGCGTGGGCGCCGCCATCGCCGCCGCCCGCGCGTAGCGCTGGGCGCGCCGAGACTGGTAGCATCGCGCCGAATGCCTCCCCCGGTCGAGCCGCCCCGCGAGGCGATCACGTTCGAGCACCTCGCGGAAATCGCGACCGGAGAGACGGCGCGGGTCGACCTGTGTCGTGGAACCGGGGTGCACGCGGGCCAGCTTCTGGCGGTCAAGCGCCTGCATCGGCACATCGCCGATGACCCGCAATTTGCGGCCATGTTCCACGATGAAGCGTGGATGACCGCGGCGCTCAAACATCGCAACGTCGTGCAAGTCGCGGGTTGGGGAAGGGACGCCGAGGGCATGTTCCTCGCCGTCGAGCTCGTGGAAGGGGTGTCCCTCGCGCGGCTGATGAAGACCGTGTTCGAGACGGGCGAAGTGTTCTCGGAGCGCCTCGTCGTGTTCATCGCCGCCGAGATTTGCAAGGGCCTCGCGGCGGCCCACGATCTGTCGTCGCCGACGGGCGAGAAGCTCCACCTCGTGCACCGCGATCTGACCCCGGGCAACGTGCTGTTGAGCTTCAATGGCCAGGTAAAAATCGCTGATTTTGGCCTCGCCAAGGCCAAGCAACGCTACACGCAAACGCTCACTGGTTTGCTCAAGGGCAAACCCCAATACATGGCCCCCGAGCAGGCGCGGGGCGGTGAGATCGACGGGCGCGCCGATCTGTTCGCGCTCGGCGTGTTGATGTTCGAGCTGCTCTCTGGGCGTCGCCCGTGGTCCGCCACGAGCGAGCTCCAAATCATGCACGTGACGGCCAATGAGCCGCCCCTCGACCTCAAAGAGCTGCGGCCCAAAATCGACAAAACCCTGGTGTCCATCGTGATGCGCTGCCTCGCGAAG
>CAYLJT010001163.1:0-1809 GCA_964383995.1 uncultured Polyangiaceae bacterium | reverse complement strand
GTGCGGCGCATCGCCACGCTCAAGTCGGGCGACGAGCCGGTGGGCGCTCGCACGCGTGTCAAGGTCGTCAAGAACAAGATGGCCCCGCCCTTCCGCGAGGCGGAGTTCGACATCCGCTGGGGCCACGGCATCGACGGCACGACCGATCTGCTCGACCAGGCGATGGCCCTCGGCATCGTGGAGAAGAGCGGATCTCACCTCTCCTTCGCAGGGGAGCACATCGGCAATGGCAGGGAGCGCGCCCGCGATGCCCTGACCCAAAAGGCGGCGCTCACCGCGGCGATCACCGCGGCGGTGCAAGGCGCGGAGAACCAACGGCCGCGGCGCGCCGACGCCCACATCGCGGCCTAACCGCCGAAACGCAACCTGAACAGACGACGAACCTACATAGAAAGCGAGAACCCCATGAACAACGGCATGAACAAAGTCCTCCTCCTCGGCAACCTCGGCACCGCCCCCGAGCTTCGGCACACGCAGAACGGAACACCGGTCTTGAGCTTTCGGCTCGCGACCAACGAGTCCTGGCTCGACAAAGACAAGGCTGTCCAGGAGAGGACCGAGTGGCACACGGTCGTCGTCTTCGCAGGGCGCGGTGAGGCCCTCTCCAAGATCCTGCAGAAGGGCAGCAGCGTGCTCGTGGAAGGTAGCATCCGCACCACGAGCTACGAAAAGGACGGTGTGAAGCGCTTCCGCACCGAGATCATCGCGCGCGATGTGTTTCTGACCATGCGCCGCGCGGCCAGCTCCGACGCCGCGCCCGAGTCACCCGCGCCGCGGCCCCGACCCTACGAGAGCGCAGAAGCGGGCGGCTACGACGAGCTTCCTTACTGAGGGGCCCAAGGGGGGAGCACACCGAGGGGCGGGCGCGGGGGTAGGAGGCCCGCCCCTCGGTAGGACGCGGCGCAAGCTACGCACCTTGCCATCGGTCATCCCGGTGGCGATTCCAGGCTTATTCGCCCGAGCGTGCCAGTCCGCAGCTCGTGCACCAAGATGTCCGCCGCGCGGTGCAGATCCACGACGCCACCGCTGCGAATGCAGCCCCTTCGTCGACCCAGCTCGGTGAGCAGGTCGCTTGCCGAAGCGGGTAGCTCGTCGAGCTTGTAGCGGGCCGTCAAGAGCTCGGGATAGAGCTGCAACAAAAGCCCCGCGCCGAACAGCGCAACGCTCTCGTAGTCCACCGCGGTGTCTGGAATCGCGCCGCCCAGGGCCAGGCGCAGCGCGGCCTCGGGATCTTCGATTTTGGGCCACATGATGCCCGGGTTGTCGGACAGGGCCAGGCCGTTGGGCAGCATGACCAGTTGTTGGGCCTTGGTCACCGCGGGCTTGTCGCCGACCTTCGTGACCGCGCGCCCGAGCAGGGTGTTGATGAGGGTCGATTTGCCGACATTCGGGATGCCGACGACCATCACGCGGACCGTCTTCGTGGGTCGGTTGGGCTTGTGCGTGAGCTCTTTGCACAGCTCTGGAATGCGCTTACGCGCGTCCTGAGGGCGCTTGGTGCTGAGGGCGATGGCGACGACCTTCCCCGCGCCGGGCTGGACGTTTGCCTGGGCATGTCGCCGCTCGAAATAGCGAAGCCATGTCTCGGTCACGTGAGGATCGGCCAGGTCG
The DNA here is from genome assembly GCA_964383995.1 of uncultured Polyangiaceae bacterium. Lineage (GTDB taxonomy): Bacteria > Myxococcota_A > Polyangia > Polyangiales > Polyangiaceae > CAYLJT01. The sequence continues at coordinate 198 of CAYLJT010001163.1, read as the reverse complement.
CTCTTGCTCAGCACCTTGACGCAAGGTTTGTCGCCGCGCAGCTCGCCGAGCATGGGGTTTTCGCTGGCGCCGGGCATGCGCGCGTCGAGCACCTCGACGATCACGTCCTGGGAGCGGATGGTCTCCGCCAGGATGCGCCGGGCCTTGGTCATGTGGCCGGGGAACCACTGAATCGACATGGGGCTTCCTAGCACCGGT
>CAYLJT010001162.1:0-1816 GCA_964383995.1 uncultured Polyangiaceae bacterium | reverse complement strand
TCCGCGCGTGTCACCCGACGGCACGCGCATCGTCGCCCGCAGCAAAGAGGGCAAAATCCTGATCGTCGACGCCCAAACGGGCACCACGACCGCCATAGACGAGCTCAAGCCCCGCACCCGCGTCATCGAATGGACCAGCGACAGCAAGGGGCTCTACGTGGCCAACAGCGTGCCTTTGGGCGAACCGATGAGCAAGATGCCCGAAATGCAGCGCTTCGACCTCACCAAGCGCAAAGCCGAGCCCTGGACACGCCTCGACCGCCTCCCCACGGTGCTCGGCATGCCTCATCGGCTGGTGCTCACGCCGAACGGCCAAACGGCCGTGATCGACTTCGAGCAGAACTTCGCCGACCTCTACGTGGTCGACGGTCTCCGGTAGTCCGTGCACACCACGCTCACGTTATCCGAGCCCGATCCCGCGGCCGCCGCCGGCCTCGGGCCGGCCTTGTTCCTGTTGCTCGAAGGCGATCGGCCCACCGCGGGCGGGGCCCGCATCGATCTCGCCGGCGTCGAGCATGTATGCCTGGGGCGCGGGCCCACGCGCTCTGTCGAACGCTCCACGCAAAACGGCGAGCGCCACGTACAAGTCACCGTTCCCGACCCCCGCATGAGCAGCACCCATGCGCGCCTCGTCAAGGTGCTCGGGCGGTTCGTGGTCGAAGACGCCGGGTCCAAAAACGGAACCCGCGTGCTCGGCAATCTCACGCCGCGCCACACCCTCGAGGACGGCGACGTGATCGAGGTCGGACGAACCTTCTTCTTGTTCCGAAGCGCGGTCGCGCGCAGCAAGGACCTCGACGCGTCGGCCATCGCGGAGCGCATGCCGGGCATGAAGACCCTCGATCCAAGCCTCGACGAGCGGTTCGAGGCGGCGCTCCGCGTGGCTCGTTCGAACGTGCCCTTCGTCCTCCACGGCGAGAGCGGCACCGGAAAAGAGCTGGTTGCCCGAGCCATCCATGCCACCTCGGGCCGAACGGGCCCATTCGTGGCCGTAAACTGCGGCGCCTTGCCCGAAAATCTGCTGCCGAGCGAGCTCTTCGGTCACCGCCGGGGAGCCTTCTCGGGGGCCACGGACGACCGCCCCGGCCTCGTGCGAGCGGCCCACAAAGGGACGCTTTTTCTCGATGAAATCGGGGATCTACCCTTGGCCGCGCAACCCGCCTTCCTGCGGGTGCTTCAGGAGGGCGAAGTCACGCCGGTGGGCGCCGTCGAGCCCCTCAAAGTCGACGTCCGCGTCGTCTGCGCGACCCACCGCAACCTCGCCGCCATGGCCGAAGCGGGCACCTTCCGGGGCGATCTTCTGGCTCGTCTTTCGGGCTTCGTGCTCGCGCTTCCCCCGCTCCGCGCCCGGCGACAGGACCTGGGAGTCATCATCGCCGATCTAATCCGCAGCGCCGGGCTCGGCACGGGTGTGACGTTCTCCGCCGGTGCCGCCCGGGCGATTGCCACCTACGAAATGCCGCTGAACGCGCGCGAGCTCGACAAGGCGCTGCGGTCCGCCGTGGCGCTCGCCGACGGAACCCGCATCGAGGCCGAGCATCTTCCGCCGTCGTTCCTCGCGGAGCCGAAATCCACGCAGCCCGAACGCTCCGTGTCGGGGACGGTTCCGGCGGCGCCCCAACCCACGAGCAGCGCGCCGCCGCGCCCTTTAGAGCTCTCGCCCCGGGACGCCCGGCAGCGCGACGAGCTAGTAACCCTGCTTCAGCAGCACAACGGCAACGTCACGCGCGTGGCCGCCGTGCTCGGCAAGGCTCGCATGCAGGTCCAACGCTGGATGAAGCGCTTTGGCATCGACCCCGTGACCTACCGCGTCGAC
>CAYLJT010001161.1:0-1820 GCA_964383995.1 uncultured Polyangiaceae bacterium | reverse complement strand
AATCGAGAAGAAGGCGACACCCGCCTCTCCGGCCACGGCGCGCGCCAGCAACGTCTTGCCAGTCCCCGGCGGTCCCACCAGGAGCACGCCCTTAGGGATGTGTGCGCCAAGGCGTCCGAATGCCCCCGGCTGCTTGAGGAAGCCGACGACCTCGGCAAGCTCGTGCTTGGCCTCGTCGACACCGGCCACGTCGGCAAAGGTCGTCTTGACGTCGGTTTCCGCGTAGATCTTGGCGCGGGCCCGGCCGATGCTCATGAGTCCGCCGTGCCCAGACGCCATGGGGCGCAGAAGGAACATCCACATCAGGATGAAGCCGGCGGTGGGCAACAGCCACGACAGGAAATTCTCGAATATGCCCGGCTCGGGCTCGCCGGCAAACTGGATGTTGCGTTTGGCCAGCTCGTCGGCGATCTGCGGCTCGACGCGGACCGTCGAGAAGTGCTGCGGCTTGCCGCCTTCGCCCGTCGCGGTGTAGGCACCCACGATTCGGCTCCGACCAACGATCAGATCTTTCACCTCTCCCTTGTCGAGCAAGCTACGGAACTCGCTGTAGGGGATCGTCTTGATGTGGCTCTGCCCGACCCAAAGGTCGCGGATGAACACCACGGCAAACATTACGGCCAAAAAGTAAAGCAAGTCGAACTTGAACTCGCGCTTCAGCGGCGGCTTTCGATCATTGGGCATTGGGCTTTCCCCCTGCCGAACCCGATGTCAGCAGCTGACCGAGCCGGGGAATGAAGCCGGGCACATTGGCCGCGTATTGCCGGTAAGCGTCACCGAAGGCTGCAATGGCCTCCCGCTCCTCGGCGCGCGCCAAACGCACGTACATCCAGACCAGGACGGGAAACATGGCGAGCGTCAGGATGGTCGGCCACTGCACGAGGAAGCCAAGCAGCACGAGGATGAAGCCGTCGTATTGTGGGTGGCGCACGTACGCGTAGGGCCCGGTGGTGGCGAGGTGCCCGGAGCGCTGCGACTGGTACAGCACGTACCAGGCCTTGGAGATCAGGAAGAAGCCACCGATGATGAGAGCGAAGCTTAAGAGATGGAACGGCCCGAAATGCGGATTGGCCTTCCAGCCGAACAACATCTCGAGCAGATGCCCTGCGTCATGCGAGAACCAATCGACGTTGGGGTAGCGGCTCTGCAGCCAGCCGGACAGCAGGTAGATCGTCAGTGGGAAGCCGTACATCTCGGTGAAGAGGGCGACGAGAAAGGCGCTAAAGGCGCCGAAAGAGCGCCAGTCGCGGCTGGTCTGCGGCTTGAAGAAGCTGTAGGCGAACATGATGAAGATCGCCGAGTTGATGACGACTAGGCTCCACAGGCCGTAGTCGGATGTTGACGCGGTCATGGTTTGCCCCCTTTGGATGCGTCCCAGGTTCCGCTCGAGCCTGACGAGGTCTCACCGGTATCGGTGCTTGAGCTGTTGTGCCCGGCGTGGCCCCCATGACCGCCATGCATGAAGATATGCATCAGCGGGCAGGCGAGCAGGAACAGGTAAGGGATGAGGCCAAGTATGTGCGCCTTGTGCTCCTCCCACAGTAAGACGAGCGCAATCGCGGCGAAGCCGAGGAACACAATGAACGCACGCGACGTCCAGAACCCGCCCTGCGGCGGCGCACCGTGGCCGTGATGGGAATGGTCTTGGGCTGGCATGGAAGTCCCTCCTATTCGACGATCAGGCGGCCGCGGAACATGCCCATTGGGCAGGCAAAGGTGTAGTCGCCAGGTGTCTTGGGCAGCAGCTCAACCGCCACGGTTTCACCGGTCGGCAACTCGGCGCTCTTGCCGAAATCGGCAAAAATCACTTTGTCCGAACA
>CAYLJT010001160.1:0-1820 GCA_964383995.1 uncultured Polyangiaceae bacterium | reverse complement strand
ATGACCATTGTCGAGGTGGTGGCCGGCAGCCCGAGCGGCTCGTTCTGGAACAAGTTCGAGATCGTGCTGAACGGCGGCTGATTCGCCTTTTTCGTCGATTAATGCGCGCCCGCGGTTGTCGCGGGCGCGTTCGTTTTGTACACGTGACGAATGCAAAAGGTCGCGTTCGTGCGCCGCGTGGCGCAGGTTCTCTTTGCGCTTACCCTTGCGAGCTGCGGCCCGGCGCCGGCGGTCGATGGGTCGGCCCCCAAGGCCCCGAGCGGCCCCAAGGCGCCTGACTTCAGCCTGCCGGCGCTCGATGGCTCGACGGTCAGGCTCTCGGATCACTTCGGCAAGAACGTCGTGCTCATCGACTTCTGGTCCACGACATGTGACCCCTGTCTGGTCGAAATGCCCCACCTCGTTGACATCTATAAAGAGTACAAAGACAAGGGGTTTGTGGTCCTCGCGGTGTCCCTCGACGGACCGGAGTCGCGCGCCCAGGTGGGGAGCGTTGCGCACGACAAGGGCATGGAGTTCCCTGTGCTGCTCGACGAAGAGACCAGCGTCGTGGCTCGCTACAACCCGAAGCGCGAGCTGCCGTTCTCGGTGTTGATCGCTCGCGATGGGTCGATCATCCAGAAGCGCAGCGGCTACCAACCCGGTGAAGAAGCCAAGCTCCGCGAAGAGGTTGGCAAGGCGGTCGCGCAGTAGCGCGTAGGGATGGTAGAACGCGCTGTGACAACCACGCGTACGCTGTTTGCTGCGTTCTCGTTCGCTCTCCTTGCCGGCAGCGCCAACACCGCGTTTGCCCTTGATTTGCCCGCTGTCAACGACGAGCCCGTCACCCTCGACGTGACGAACACGTTGGCCTTCCGTTGGCGCTTCGACAACCGCAACAGCCTTCCGCAGTCGCCTGGCACGCTGCTCGACGACAACTACGGCGAGATCATCGATAGGCTGAATTTGCAGCTCTATTGGTGGCGTCTCAACGCTGGGGTGCGCCTCGACACGCTGACGTATGTCGCGCAAGCCGACGCCGAGGACGCGAAGGCGCTGTCGCTCGCGAACTACCCGACGCAGCCGAATATTCGCTACACGCCTGCGAACAACTTCGGCCAAAACGACGACGCCACGAAGTATTACCGCGACCTCCATACGCGTTTTCTCGACACGTACTATCCGTCGAAGCTTTGGGTGGGCTACACGCAGCCCGGCATCGACGTCACGGTGGGCGACTTCTATGCGCAGCTTGGCCGGGGCTTCGTGCTGAGCGTGCGCAAGATCGATGAGGTAGCGATCGACACCACGATTCGCGGCGGCAAGCTGGTGCTCGACCACGACTTCGATGGGCTTCGCGTCGGGGCGACGCTGCTCGGTGGACAGCTCAACCCGTTGCGCGTCGATGAGCCGAGCGGTAGGCGCTTGCACGGTGATGGTTCGCCGTTGTTCTTCGGCTTCCCCGAGATCGACGACTTCTACTACTGGAGCGCGGTCAACGACCCTAACTGTCCGCCTGGGCAGCGGTGCTTTGCGCAGGCGGTCGAGTCTTCGCGGCCCAGCTACCTCGAAGATACGGTGTTCGGCGGGCGGCTAGAGCTCGGTACGCGCTACGCGCAGATCGCGGGCAACGCCTCGATGTTGCTGCGCAAAGACGACGAATATGGTTTCGGCTCAAACGATATTTCGCGGAGCCACGACTCCATTCGGACGTTGAGCCAATCGCTCAACGTGCCCGACATCGCCGAGCACGGCGATTTGTATGTCGAGGTTGCCGAGCAGAAGCACGCGGACGGGAAGAACGGCGCCGAGGATCTCTCGGGCTATGCGGTCTATGCGGC
>CAYLJT010001159.1:0-1821 GCA_964383995.1 uncultured Polyangiaceae bacterium | reverse complement strand
TACGCCGCGGGTGTAAATCTTGGCGGCGCGGCGGGCGCGCCGGCGCGCGCCGCGGGCGCGCGCGTGCTCGCCCGCTTCGATGAGGACGATGCTCGCGCCTTCGCCACGAACACCTCGATCTTCGATGCCCGAGCACAACGGCCCAAACACCCGCTCGACCACCTCGCTCGCTTCCTCGACGCTGCCGGCCGCCACCACATCGGCCTCCCCTGCGGCCAAAAGCTCCGCGGCGGTCGTCACCGCCGCCTCAGCGGAAGCGCCAAGATCGCTCATCGCGAACACGACCCCGCGCAGGCCCAAATAAATGGAAGCGTGCCCCACCGGAGACGACGGCACGAGGTTCGGAAAATCCACCGGGCTCGCGTATTTCGCGCCCTTTTCGTACACCCGACACATGTACGCCGTGGACGCGTCCACGCTGCCAAACGAAGAGCCCACGATGGCGCCCACGCGCTCGCTCGCCGCCGTTCCCGTCACATCCAGCGCGCCCTCGCGCAACGCGGCTTGAATCGCCGTGGTGACCAGACGCCCCGATCGATCGAGACGCCGCGCCCGCGCAAGATCCAGATGTGCGGCCGCATCGAACGCGATCTTGCGCTCGCACGCAGCCGGCGTTTTGGCGTCGAGGTAAGCCCCCGACGGCCCCGTCAGCAAGACGCCCAGCGGTCCAATCGTCGCTCCGCCCGTGATCACGAGGCCCCGCTCGGAAGGGGCCTCCCGCTCGGCAAAAACCCCCGGCTTCGTCATCACGAGCACGGTGTCGGTTCCTCCAAAGCCAAACGAGTTGCTCAACGCGGCGCTCACGTTCGCGGGCCGCGACACGGTCACGTGAGAGAGCTCGAGCCCCGGCTCCACTTCCTCCAAGCCCACCGTGGGTGGCAACACGTCGCAAGCCACCGCAAGGGCCGTGATCGCAGCCTCGATCGCCCCCGCGGCACCCAGCGTATGGCCGAGCTGACCCTTCGAGGACGACACCGCGACGTGCTCTGCCGCGTCACCAAAACAGGCGCGGAGCGCCGTTGCCTCCATGCGATCGTTGAGCGGCGTGGCGGTGCCATGGGCGTTGACGTAGTCCACGAGGCGCGGCTCGATTCCTGCCATTTCCAAGGCATTTCGCATCAAGCGCGTGGCCGTGCCGCCGCTCGCTTCGGGGTTCGTGATGTGGTTGGCCTCGGCCCCGACGGCCCAACCCGCGAGCTCGACCCGCGAGCTTTTGCCCCTGCGTCGCGCGTGCTGCTCCGTCTCGAGCACCAGGTAGGCCGCACCTTCGCCTAGATTCAGGCCTTTTCGTCGACGATCGAAGGGCCGGCAGGGCTCCGTGTCGAGGGCCGCGAGGGCACCAAAACCGGTGTACGTCAGGCGGCACAGACCGTCGGCCGCACCTGCGAGAACAACCTCGGCGCTGCCGCTCCGCAGCCACGCGGCGGCGAGAACCACCGCGTTGGCCCCGCTGGAGCACGCGCTACAAAGCGTTCGAATGCGGCGAAATGGCCCCACGGCAGCCTGCAAGCGATCCCCTGTCGCAGACAATGGATGGGAGAGCATGCGCTTGAGCGGCGTAACGGCGTGGGCATCGCGCGCGAGCTGGGCCAAGAGGTCCTCGGTCTCGAACATGCCTGCGGTGGTGCCCCCCGTGATCAAGTCGATGGGCTCGGCGCGGGGCGAAATTTCGGCGTCTTGCAGCGCCTCACGGGCGGCCAAGACGGCCATCGTATCGGTGCGCGACCAGCCCTCCTCTTCCCCCTCCGGAGCCACACCGAGGGGCGACAAATCGGGCACCTCGACCGCGATCGTGGAGCGCGTCTCCGCCAGCGAAAACAG
>CAYLJT010001158.1:0-1821 GCA_964383995.1 uncultured Polyangiaceae bacterium | reverse complement strand
CGCCTGTGGGCCATCGCCGCCGTAGGCCGAGGCCGGTGGCTAGGCGGCGGAGACGACGGCGTGGTGGTGTTTACCGAGGACGCCTGCGAGATACGGCAGGCCCTGTCCGAACCAGGCATGCGCGTAACGGCCGTGGGTGGAAGGAGCGTGCGCTCCTTCGCGGTGGAAGGCGCTGCGGAGGGCAGGCCAAGCGTGCTGTTTGCGTTTCACGACGGCAGGTGGGCCGCGCCCATGCGGCTGAAGCCCGGGCTTTCGGTGCTGGCGTTGGGTGTGGTGGAAGGGGTTGGCGTGGGGGTTTATGATGTGGTCTGTGCGGTGGACGTTGCGGGAGCGACGGAGCGAAAGCGCATGACGTTGCGGTGGTTTGCGATGGAGGGGCGTCTGGTGGGGTGATTGGCGGTGCCCGCGCGTCGATTTCGCGGGCAATCAACCCGCGCAACCGCCTTCGACGCGAAGCTGCTGCCAGACAACACCTCCGCCCGCCCCCCCACCCGTCATGCAAACCGTTCGAGCACGGCCTCGAGCACCGCCGGCTCTTCCGCTGCATTGAAGTGCTTCGCGCCCGGAATCACCCTGACCTCGGCGCCAAACCGCTCGATCCAAGCGCGCTTGTTGGCCTCGAAGTCCGACGTGTATGGGTCGTTGTCCGACAGCAACACGACCATCTTCTTGCACGCGGCGCGCGCGGCTTCCATGTCAAACGGCACATCGATCCAGGGCTTCAAGGTCTCCCAAGGCTCGTCCACGGTGAACCACCCCGCGACCATAAGGACCCCCCCGACGTACATGCCCTCCGGCACGTCGGCCAGCGCATGGAGGATCGCGCGGCAACCCACGCTATGCCCAATGAGCAAGGTATGCTCGGACCTATACGGGTCATCGCCGATGGCATCGCCCGCCTCCCAGAGCCAGTCCTGCAGGATGGGCGTGCTCGGATTGGGCATGTCCATCACCTGGATGTCCTTGAAGACCTTGCCTTTGCGCGCTTTTAGCTCCCGCGCAAGCCAAGGGTAAAAGTCGCTCTCGGGGCTGCCGCCCCAGCGTGGAATGATGCGCACACGTTGCATGGGCGGAGCATCGCACGACTCCCGAGCCAAGGTAAGCTCAATGAGCGGCCTCTTCGAGATAGGCGAGCGCGAGCCGAGGGCCGTTCGGGCGCGTGGCGCTACGGCCGAGGCGTGTATTTGGCTTTACTGACAAAGCGCAAGAACGAGACCCCCGCGTCGCCGCGAAAGGTCACCTTGCTGCCGTCCGAGAAGGTGGCGGTGACGTTCAGCGGCCCCCCTTCCCTCACCCGCTTGGTGCCCGAGTCGTTGCTGACCTGGACGATCTGGTCGATGTTGTATAGCGTGTCGCCGTTTTGGTAGAACGTTGCCATCCCGAAACCTCCTCCCGATAGTCTACCACGTTTGTAAACACGGTTCGCCAGCCACCCTTGCCGTGGCGCGCAAGATAGGCTCTGCTTGGGCCATGCGTGCCAACCTCATCGTGACTGCCGTCGTCCTATCGGCCTGCGCCAGCCTTGGCTGCGACACGTCGAAGGGCGCGGCAGAAGACACGGTGGCGCAAAGCGACTGCCCGGTCTTCACCGCGGAGGGCCGCTTGCCCTCCACCGTCGAAGAAGCGAAGGCCGCCAAAGACAAGGGCGCGACCTACTCCAATCGGGACATCCGCGCGCGCTACATCTGCTGGGTAGGCCAGATTGGCCCCGCCAACGACACCTGGAAGGCCCAAGGCCTGTCGGCCGAAGAGCGCTCGAAGCGAGCGTTCCAGATGCGCCACGACGCTCGTCTGGTAGCGCGGGCGATGATGGCAAGTGAC
>CAYLJT010001157.1:0-1823 GCA_964383995.1 uncultured Polyangiaceae bacterium | reverse complement strand
GTGGGACGAGCAATGCATCACGACAGCCGAAACGCTGTGTGAGATTCAATGCCCCTGATCCCCTGACCGTGGTGGTCGAGCGCACTTCAAATAGGCATTCTTCGCGAGCCACCGCGCGACCAATCCGCCGTTTTTGCGCGTCGTTCGCACATCGAGCACGCGCGTAGAGCACGTTCTTTCGAGAATGCGGCCATATACTTCTTTGGCACGGGCACTGCTCATCTGAAGTCCGAACCAAGGAAGGAGCTGACCATGATGAAGCAATTGGCATTCATGGCCCTCGCCTGCGTTCTCATGGCCCCGATCAGTGGTTGTGGTAGCGCCGACCAGGCGCAGCAGGCGCAGGTCCGGCCGATTCCAGCGCCCACCGATAGGCCTCCTCCGCCGCGACCCGAGCCCCAGCCGCCGTCACCGGCACCGACGGATACCGGGGATCCCCCGCCGCCCCAGAGGTAGGCTTTGGGACGACGCGCGGGGCGCGAAGGCCCCGCGCGTCGACCTATTTATGCGCGCCTAGGGAGCCAAGACCGCGCGAAAGCGCACGCGGTTTTCCATGACCTTGGCGAAGGCCTCTTCGGCTTGCTCGAGCTTGAACACCTCGATGCGGGGTCGAACCCCGGTGAGCGCGCTGAACGACATGGCCTCTTCGGAGTCGATGCCACTACCGCTGGGCCACCCGGCGATGGTCTTGCCGCTCAAGAGCGCAAACGCAGACACCGTGAGAGGCTCGAACGGCGCCGCGACGATGAGCAACTTGCCGCGCGACTTCAGGCCATCGACGGTGCTCGCGATGGCCGCACTGTGGGGCGCCGTGGCGAGGACCAGGTCGGCTCCGCCGAGCTTCTGAAGACCTTCGGCCGCGGGCAGCTTGTCCGTGTCGACGTACTCGTGGGCGCCGAGCTGCCTCGCCAGGACTTCTTTGTCGGAGCCTCGCGAGACCGCGACCGTTCGAAAGCCCATTTTCGCGGCATATTGCACGGCGAGGTGACCGAGCCCGCCGATACCCTGGACCGCCACCGTGTCCCCGGGGCGAGCGCCGCTGTTCCGCAGGGCGTTGTAGGTGGTGATGCCCGCGCAGAGCAGCGGGCCGGCGTCCACCGACGACAGCTCGGCGGGGATGCGAGCCACGGACTCGGCCGGGACCACCGCGAACTCGGCGTAACCTCCGTCGTGCGAAATCCCCGTGATCTTGCCGTTGACGCAGTTGATGAAGAGACCCTTGCGGCAGGCATCGCACTGAAAACAGTGACCCCCGTGCCAGCCGACCCCGACCCTATCGCCTGCTTTCCACGCGCTGACGCCGTCCCCCACGGCGTCGACGACACCAGCGATTTCATGGCCCGGAATGCGGGGGAGCACGAGCCCGGGGAAGCCGCCCGACTTCACGAACGCGTCGCTGTGGCAAATTCCGCAGGCCTCGACCTTGACCCGCACCTGACCCGCCGCCGGCTCGGGCACCTCGCGCTCGACCAGCTCGAACGCCGCCCCGGCCTTGGTAACCTGCATCGCCTTCATGGTTCGCGTCATTCCAACACCTCGTTTGACCCCCTTGAAAATCGAGCGTCGGATTGTTGCGCGACGCACGCTGACGCGCAAGCCCGCGGTCCTGCGCTTGTCCCTGTACGAAGGGGCGCCGGGATGCTAGGGCGTGCACCGCTTTGGGCACCACGCTCGTAGGCGCAGGAACATGGATCGACTGATCATTCGAGGGGCTCGTCAGCACAACCTCAAGAACATCAGCCTGAGCCTTCCTCGCGACCGCCTGGTGGTCATCACGGGGCCTAGCGGTTCGGGCAAATCATCGCTGGCCTTCGACACCATCT
>CAYLJT010001156.1:0-1825 GCA_964383995.1 uncultured Polyangiaceae bacterium | reverse complement strand
GCTCTTCCCCTGGACAGGCCTGGTCGGGGCCGCCCTGGCCCACGCGGCGGCGCGCGACCCGAAGAGCGACGACGAAAGCAGTCCGAGACAAGGAACGCTCGCCTTCTTCGGCCTCTGGCTGGTCACGGCGTTCGCGCTGTTTTCGGCCATGCCGACCAAGTTCCACCACTACATCTTGCCCGCCCTTCCCCCCGCCGCGGTCTTGACCGCCGTCTTCCTGGACGGCATGTTCGAGCCCCGTTCTCCCCTGTATCGCAGGGCGTTTCAGGCGGTGGCAGGGCTCTCGGCGGCGCTTCTCGCGGGCCTCGTCGGGCGCGACTTCTATGAGGGCTTCGACGGTCGTCCGAGCCAGGTCCGCCTCTGGCACCTGATCACGTACAACTACAAGCGCCCCTGGCCCGACTCGCTCGACTTCTCCACGACCTTCTGGCTGTTCACGGTCGTCGCCGTCCTGGCCGCGCTCGTGCTCGTGCCCGAGAAGACGCGGCGCTACGGCGTGTTTGCCCTGACCGGCGTGGCCATCGCCTTCACGGCGTGGGGCCTCGACGTCTACTTCATGAAGACGTCTTCCCACTGGGGTCAACGGGAGACGCTCGTCGCGTACTACCGCGAGGCCAAGGAGACCCCGGGGCCCATCATCGCCTACCAAATGAACTGGAAAGGCGAGAATTTCTACGCTGGAAACGCGATCCCTGCTTTTGTTTCCAGTGGTAAGAATTTCACCAAGTTCATCGACGAAGAGAAGAAGAAAGGGCAGAAAATTTTCTACTTCGTGACCGAGCACCGCCGCACCGGCACGCTGTCGACGGAGCTCGGCTCGCCGCGCTTCTTCGACAAGCTGACGACCCCCGAGTTGAACAACAAATTCGTGCTGGTGCGGGCGCGGTTTGAGTAAGATGAATGGGTAAGAGGGGTCATGGGTTTGGAAGGTTTTGAGGTCGTCGTAGGGAGGACGGCCCTGCTGAAAATATCCGATCGCTGCGCAGGGTGCGGCGGCGAGGCCCGCATGCAAGACACCACCATGGGTCGGGGTCGCCCGAACACCTGGTTTGCCTACGGCGTCTGCCATCGCTGCCGCCAGCGCAACATCGCGAAGAGGCGAGCGCCTTGGGTGTTGCTCGTCGTGCTCTGTTCCCTGGCAGGGGCTTCATCGCTGTTGCTCCAATTCATCCCCGACGGCGCCCTCGCCTTGCCCTGGTACACGGCTCCGCCCGCCGCTGTCCTGCTCGCGTCGGTCGCGCTGATTGTCATGTCAGCCAGCCCGAAGGATGGGTCGGCCCAGGGCCGCCCTGTGCGCATCCTCGACCACGGCGCTTCGTACGTGCGCATCTGGTGTGCGAACGAGCCCTTTGCACAGGCCGTCGGGTGGCTCAATGGCGCGGCCGTCACACCCCTTCGTCTCGGGGGCGTCAGGACCGCCGCGCTGGCCGCCGCGAGCACCGCGTTGGGCACAGCGATGTTGTTCACCTACTTGGTGTACAACAGTCATTACCCGAAGGTCTGGATCGACGCGCTGTTTCAGGAGCCCATCGCCGTCTACGTCGACGGCGAGCGAGCCCTCGACGCGCCCCTCGAGCTCGACGCCGCCAACATGCGGCACATTCGCGTGCCGAAGGGGCGGCATACCTTCGGCTGGGGCTTTGCCAAGGACGACGCGATCCTGGAATCGGTGTCCGACAACATCACATCTTCGGGCTACAACATCTACAACCCGGGTCGGACCGCCTGCTATTTTCGTGACGTGACGGTGTACGGTAGGACCCGCGTCCGCGATGTCCCTCTGGACCGCTGGGGCCCCGTTGACCGACGCGATCTCTATGTGGGT
>CAYLJT010001155.1:0-1828 GCA_964383995.1 uncultured Polyangiaceae bacterium | reverse complement strand
TCCACCAACGCCTCGGACGAGAGTTCTTCTTTCCTACCTTGGGCGTCGCCGTCAAAGCCTACCTGGACAAAAATCCGGTCGCCTGGAGCGATTGGGAAGATCACGCAGCCGCGCCCGCCCAGGAATCCGACCCGCCCGCCGGGGCCGGAGCGTAAGGCTCGAGGGGCCGTTCGCGGGCGGAACCCTATTCACCCTCGTAACGCTCGTGGTTCTTGCAGGGCTCGTCGCCCGCAGGCGACCGCACTTGGTACTCCCACGCGGGGCCGGGGCCGTACAGAACGATGTTCTCGAACTTCACCACCTCGCCGGAGGGACCGATGAAGTCGAAGAACATGTTGCCGGCCGAGCCGGCCGCGGCCAACACTCCGAAGAGCACGCGGTCCGGAGGGCGGGTCAGGTAGCTTGCCTTGGGATCGCGCCAAGTGGCAAGGCGGTAAGAGTGACCTACGCGCATGAAGACATGCGTCGCGACGTCGGTTCGGCACATAACGTCGCCCCGACCGCCCTTCCAGAGCGAACGACCGTGGGACACCTTCGCCTGCCACTTCGCCTGCGCCACCGGATCGTCGTTGAGCACGACGGCGATTCGGGGCGGGACCGGCTTGTCATCGACGAGCCCGTAGGTCAGCTCCACGACGAGCCCGGCGTGTCCGAGACGGAGGCCATCGTAGGCCTCCCAGGCATACTCCTTCTCAGGGTCGAAGGCCACCTCGCGCACCCCCGCGCGCGCGGCCTCGTGGATCACGTCGTCGTACACCTCCACGAGCTGCTCCGCGTTGTGCAGGGTTCGCACCTCACCGCTGCGTAGCAGGACGTCGATGGGGTAGGCGAACGCCCGCGCGAGCTGCTGCCGCCGATCGTGCGCGAGCATGCACTGGAGCGCGAGCGCCAACATGGAGTAGCTCATGTCGTTTGCCAGGTCAGGGCAGGTGTCGCCCGTCGCCTGGATGGCACTGCGCAGGGAAGGGAGGTCGGTCACGGTGGCGTCGTGGCGAACGGCGTAGCTCGCCAGACTTTGTACGAGGTGGTGAGAAGGTGTCCAGATCAGGTGGACACCTCGCTTGAACGGCGCGCCCGTCTCCTTCGCGGAGAATGTGGCTACCAGCAAGATCTCTTTTCCCGGTCCGGTCGGGGTGGGGGCGCTGTGGTGTCCGTCGTCCTCGCTGCCCAAGGCGTCGCGCTCTTCGAAGGCGTCGATCGTCACCAGGTTGCCTTCGCTGTCCGAGACAAGCTCCACCTGTTCAGCCCTTGGCACCTTCATGTCGACGACGATACCCAAGATGGGCGCCGTGAACGCGCCCACCGGCTTGTCGGGGATGGCACCGAAGATCGCCGTTGCCTTTCCCGGCGCAGGCAAGGAAGGCGAGGTGATCGCGAAGGCGGGCGTGGGCAGCAAACGATGGTAGAGGAGCGATGCCTGGATAGCCTTGTATTGCGCCTCGGTGAGGGTCAGTCGCTCGGCCTCGACGGAGGACCTTGCCAAGGCGGAAGCCGAGGGTGCCGGGCTGGTCGAAGCCGACCCTGCGTCGCGATTGCATCCGAGCGCGGTGAGGGTCAGGACGAGCGCGGTATTGGCAACGAAGGTGCAGGATGAACGCAGGCCGTTCATCTCAGCGACCCAGGGCTGACCGCCCGCGCTCGCGGACCCTCCGGAGCCCCGACAACGTGGTCGCGATGCGCCCCAAGTCTTCCGGCAAGTCAAGCCGTGGGACGCCGTAGCGGCCGAACTTGTCTCGGACAACGGGGCCCGCCTCCGCGTAGTCGACCCGCCCCGCGAAGGCCCCCTCGAAGCCAAGATCGGCCAGGATCGCCTGCTCTCTCGCGCCAA
>CAYLJT010001154.1:0-1837 GCA_964383995.1 uncultured Polyangiaceae bacterium | reverse complement strand
GTGCCCGTTACCGTCGGCAAATCGAACACCACCTCGGCCCCCACGAGGCGCTTGGCCTCCGCGATGATGTAGCCGCGTGAGAGCTGGATCGTCGCGCCCATGGCTTCGAGGGCCTTGAGGTGTTGATCCACGGGGCGCGTGCCGATCTGACAGCCCCCCGGCAGGCTCACCTTCGCGCGGCCGTGGCGCGCGAGCAAAGGCCCGAGCACCATCACGCTCGCGCGCATCTGCTTCACCAGCTCGTACGGCGCTTCGCTGCGCAAATCGCGGCCGCCCCGCACCTTCACGATGGGAGGATCACACTCCACCTCGCGCCCCAAGAATTTGAGCAGCGCGGAGGTGGTGTCGATGTCGCGTAGACGCGGGACGTTGCGCAGCAGGCTCTCGCCGTCGGTGAGCAGTGTCGCGCACAGAATCGGCAGCGCGGCGTTCTTGGCGCCGCTCACGCGAACTCGGCCGAAGAGGGGTTTTCCTCCGCGGATACGAATGGAATCCATGGCGCGGAGCTATCGCATAGGCGCCCTGGGAACGATAGTTTTGCGCCTATCAAAGCGCCGCCTGATCTACCCTCCGTGCCCCATGCGTAGGTGTGCCCTCCTCGCCGCGTTGCCTGCTCTCTTGACGTCCGCCGTCGCTGCCGCGGCAGACCCCGCGCCATCGCTCGATTTGCGCGGTTTTCACGCACCCGTGGAGCACGATGCGGGGCTCTACCTGACGCCTGCACAGAGCCCTGCCACGTTCGACTGGAACACCGCGCTCTGGCTGTCCTACGCCATTTCACCCATCAAGCTCGTCGACGAGGCCTCGAGCGAAACGGCCTTTCGCGTGATTCGCCATCAGGTGTCGGGGGACCTCACGGCCAACGTGGGCTTCGGCGAGCGCGCCTCCTTGGGCCTCGATTTACCCTTTATTTTGGCGCAATCCGGGGACACGCCGCGGCCCGAGTCGATCGAGGTGCTGGGCTCCGGGACGCTCCCCTCCCAAGCCCTTGGCGACGCGGGCATCGTGGGCAAAGTGACGCTGGTCAAACCCACCAGCGAAAAGCTCGGGGGCTTCGCGCTGGCCCTGCAAGAGCGCTTCACCGTGCCCTCCGGGGACGACGCCTCGTACATCGGCGAAGGCCACGTCACGAGCGAAACGCGGGTGCTCGCCGAATACCGCCTGGTAGGCCTCGCGGTGCACGCCGCGGCGGGCTTTCATCTGCGTGGCGAAGAAGAGCGCTTCGCGTGCGCCAACGTAGCCCTCGACGCCCAGGGCAACGATCCGTGCCTGACCCGCTTCGGCAACGAAATCCCCTTTGGTTTGGGCGTGATGTTGCGCCCGCAAATGCTCGGGCTCGACAAGGCCGGCCACTACACCTTCTACGTCGAGACGTTCGGTCACATCCCCGCTGCGCCCATCGCGCCCTTCGACGACGCGCGCGTCGCGCAGGCCGAAGGCTCCCTCGCGGGGCGTTACTCGGTGCGCGATGTGTCGCTCTTGGCGGCGGTCGGCACCTCGCTCACGACGGGCATCGGCAGCCCGCCATTCCGAGGCACGTTGAGCGTCTCCTGGGCACCTCGCCTGCACGACGCGGACGGCGACGGCGTCGAGGACGACATCGATCAATGCCGGGAGCTGGCCGAAGATCTCGACGGCTTCCAAGACGGCGACGGCTGCCCTGAGGGCGACAACGACGACGACGGCGTGGCCGACGAGGACGATCGCTGCGCCGCCGAGCGCGAGGACGAGGACGGCTACCAGGACGAAGACGGCTGCATCGACCCGGACAACGACGGTGACGGCATCCTCGATGTCTCGGACGCCTGCCCCTACGAGGCTGGCCTCGCCGAGAAAA
>CAYLJT010001153.1:0-1840 GCA_964383995.1 uncultured Polyangiaceae bacterium | reverse complement strand
CCGTGCCTGCTCGCTCGATCGCCAGCGCGAGGAGCAAGGTAGCGTCGAAGCGAGCGGCTGCGGCGGTCGGGAGGTCGGTGTCGGAAGGCCGCCCCGCACGCGCGTTGTAGGTCCGCTTGAGCCAGAGAGCTTCGGGCGTAAGTGGGTTCGCGTCGAAGTCACTGATGAACAGTCCATCGGCAACATGACCCTCACTGCTGGCGCCGGGCACTGCCACCCGCTCAGCTTCGAGGAACCAGGTCTTGTGCAGGGTGGAAGCGGCCAGCCACGCTCGTGGGCCTTTGCCTGGCGTGGCCCGCCGCTGCTGCTCGACTTCGCGAAAGAACGGGGGCCAGACGTAGGAGCCGCCCATCGAAATCGCGCAGTCGGCGTTCGTGCGGAGGACCGTGGCGACAGCCTCGGCGTAAGAGACCTGCACCGTCGCAGGCAATGGCACCACGCCTGCGACGCATCCACCGAGCTTGGTGAACGTCTCCTCGAACGCGGAGCGGTATGCGTGTCCGTAGGCCGTGTCGACCTCGATGAGGACGGCACGGGAGCAATGTGGAGACGCGGGGCTATCTCCACGCGCGAAGAGCGCCATCGCGAGCGCCTCCCCGCGGCGCGGCGTGCCGACCGTGCGAAAGAAGTAGCGATTGATCGGCGGCTCCCCGAACGACAGCTCGGGCGCCGTGGCCTCGGGTGAGATCGTCGGGATCCTGCGCGCCGAGATGAGGCCTTGGATGGCGAGCGCCCTGGTGCTCCCCGACGGGCCAATGATACCCGCCACGCGGGCCTCGGAGAACGCTTGGACGGCCGAGATCGCCGCCTCGGCCGGGGTTTCAGACGCGAGGTGGTACGCGAGCGGCCGCCCGAGCACTCCGCCCGAACCGTTCACCGTCTCGACCGCGAGGTCGACCACCCCCCGCGCCTCGACCGCGTCGATGGTGATGGCCCCCTCGAGCGGAAGAAGCAGGCCGAGCGTCACCGGCCCCGTCGCGAGCTCGCAGAATCGCCCCTGCGCGTGGCACACGTAGCCAGGCTCGCAGTCCGATGTTGCGGAACACGCAGGTGTCGTCTCGAACACGTGACACGCCACCGTCGCAAGAGCCGCGAGCGCCAAGCCGAGGAGGAGGAAGGCGCGCCGCCGCATCAATCCACGAACGCAGGTCCACCATGGTGGCAGGCGCGGGCGCACCCTTATCCGGCGTGGCACGACCGCGGCCGCCACGATGGTTCGCTCAACGCTCGGAATAACGGCACTCGATGACTTCTCATTGGGCCAACACGTTACGTGCAAGAAGTGTGTCGATGCAGGCCGACCGTCGTCCCGGCAGGAACAGGCTTCCCTGCCGCGCTCGACCACGCCTGCTTCCCCGACGATCCACCAGCGCGATCCATCGCCGACGGATTTCGGCTCGGTCGGCGCGCGGTCACTCCGAGACTCCGAGCCTGCGGGACCATGGTGTCGCGGCCGAGTAGTAGCTACGCGCGGGGATGTCGGGACGGACGCGCTTTGGAGCCACGGACGAATAAGGGAAATGCGCCGTGGAGAAGAACACCGTGAGGAAGAACGGGCGTTCATCGGAAGCGGGCCGCGCCAGGGTCCTCCTGGCCTCCTGGGCCCGCAGGCGGGGATCGGCCGCGTCGCTCAGCTCGCGCATCACCGGGAAGAACTCTTCCTGCACGGTGCAGCACAGGCAGCCGTTGGCCAGCTCGAAGATGCGGCCCTCGGCCTCTTCCTCGCTGCAGCCGATAGAGCACTGCTTGAGGATGGCGCCGTCGATGCCCAGCTCGCCGAACTCGTTGACGATCACCGCGATGCGCCGCCCGCCCGCGTGGCTCAGCAGATGACGCAGCA
>CAYLJT010001152.1:0-1841 GCA_964383995.1 uncultured Polyangiaceae bacterium | reverse complement strand
CCGGCTACACGTCGCTCGGCACCCTCGAGTTCCTGATGGATGAAGCGGGTCGGCTCTACTTCATGGAGATGAACACGCGCGTGCAGGTCGAGCACCCGGTCACCGAGATGGTGACCGGCGTCGATCTCGTGGAGCAGCAGCTGCGCGTGGCGATGGGCGAAAAGCTCACGCTGCCCGACACGCGGCCCTGGAGCTTCCGCGGGCACGCCATCGAGTGCCGCATCAACGCCGAGGATCCGCGCTCCTTCGCGCCCTGGCCTGGCGTGATCACCGAGTACCATCCGCCGGGCGGCGGCGGCGTGCGCGTGGATTCCGGGGTGTACGGCGGTTGGCGCGTCCCAAGCCACTACGACGCGTTGATCGCCAAGGTCATCGCCCACGCTCCCACCCGCGAAGAGGCCATCTTGCGTATGCGCTCGGCCCTCGACGAGCTGATCATCGGCGGCATCCGCACCAACGTCCCGCTGCACCAGGCGCTCCTGCAATTTCCCGAGGTGGTCGAGGGGCGCACCACGACGCGCACCATCGAGCGGCTCGTCGCGACCGGTTTTTGAAGCCTTTTTGTCTTGACACGCTGCGTCAACGACGGAGCTTGCATAGCGCTCGGCGACCGCTGCTATGGTGCGCGCGGACCGTCGTTCCTTCCTTTGTCGGCGGCCGAATCACCCATGCAAACGTCTCCTACGAGCGCGCGCCCGAGCGCTGAGCCTTCCCTCCAAGCCGACTTTTCCTCCTGGGCGCACGCGACGAGCGAGCCCTCCGAGCTCGTGCTCGGCGAGCCCGGTTTTTCCCACGCCGATCTGTTCGATCCGCTGCGCCTGAAGGACCTCAGCGCTCGCTTCGAAGAGGCGTTCTTGGCGGCCGATCCGGCGGCCCACGCGACGTTTGCTGCGTACCGCGCGTGCAAGGGCGAGGGCATGACGCCCGAGGCCATCTCCACGGCGCTCCTGGCCGCGGCGCCCCATGTCACGCGCTTCGTCGCCAAGCTGTTCCGCGTGGAGCGCGAGGTCGCGGCACAGCAAGCGGCCGCCGACGCGCGCCACGTGGTCTTCGAGTTCAAGGCGGGGTTCGCCAAAAAGCGCTTGTTCAAGGCCACCGCGGGCAAGGCGTGGACGCGTGGCGACGCGGACGCCGCACGCGCTGCGATCGCGAGCTTGGTCGGCCTCGGCGCGCCGCGCGCGATCCTCGGGTCGGGCAGCTCGACGCGTCACGGCGCGGGCCCGGACGTGCCGAGCGAGAGCTCGGACGAAGAGGTGGCGATCGCCAAATTCACGCTGAATTTGGCTGAAATTGACGACGTCGCGCGCAAGGCCGCGAAGGCCGGCGGCGTCACCTGGAACGACGATCTGCGGGCGCGCGCGCGGGCCGTTCGCAACGCGCTGATCGCCGAAGGCGGCTTCGACGACGCTACGAAAATCGCGGGCGCCGAGCCCGTCGACGCGGAGCTCGCCGCGGTGGTCGCCTTCGCGATGGACGCCGTCGAGGCCTGGCTCGCCAAGAGGCGCAACGATCACAACGACGCGGCCCACCACTTCCCCTCGCTGCACGCGCCGAAAAACATCGAGTTCGAGCAGCTCGTCGAGCTGCGTCGGCCCGACACCAAGATGCCCGAGCTGTTCGTGGGCCCCGACGACGAGCGTCGTCGCCGCGACGGCTTCGAGCTCACCGATCGCCGCATGGACGCGCGCGAGGTCGAGGGCGAGGTCGACTACTGTCTCTACTGCCATGACCGAGACAAAGACTCGTGCTCCAAGGGCCTGCGCGAGAAGACGGGCGGTCTCAAGAAGAACCCCCTCGGCGAAGAGCTCGCGGGTTGCCCGCTCGACGAGAAGATCAGCGAG
>CAYLJT010001151.1:0-1860 GCA_964383995.1 uncultured Polyangiaceae bacterium | reverse complement strand
GCCAGCCTCGTCGTCGTCGTCGTCGTCGTCGCCGTGCCCGGCGGCGAGGTGCCGATCTTCGAGCTCTTGCTCCAGCTTCTCGAGCTCCGACTCGTGCTCGTCGACGGCCTCTTTGCGGCCCTCGGAGATCGCCTTCAAGCGCGCCTTCTCGGCGGCGGCGCGGGCCTGGGACACCCGCTGCATGATCTGGGGCTTCGGCGCCATGAGGAGCGTCATCGTCTTTTGCTCCATCATCGGCCGGACCTCGACGTTGGCCAGATCCTCGCAGTCTCGCGTGATGCGCTCGAGCTGCTCGTGGGCCTTCTCGGGGTGCGTGATTTCGCGGCCCCGAAAGCGCACGGTGAACTTTACTTTGTGGCCGGCGTCGAGGAACCGACGTGCGGCTCGCGTCTTGAAATCGATGTCGTGATCGTCGGTCTTGGGCCGAAGCTTGATCTCTTTGACATCGACGACGGTTTGCTTGCGCTTCGCGTCGCGCGCCTTCTTCTTTTCGTCGTACTTGAACTTGCCAAAATCCAAAATTTTGCAGACCGGGGGGTCGGCCTTTGGATTGACCTCGACGAGATCGAGGCCTTTTTCTTGCGCGCGTCGCAGTGCTTCGTGGGTCGCGAGGACCCCCAGCATCTCGCCGGCTTCGCCGATGACGCGAACCTCGGGGACGCGAATGCGCTGATTGACTCGGATTTGCGGACCACGTTGCTGCTGTCGGGGATCGAAACGTCGCATCGCCATGGGCGGTTCTCGGGCCTCCTTGATGAATTGCTCGAACGGTGGGCCACGATAGCCCTGCTCGACGGTGGGCGGATAGGAAAGAATCGGCGGTCAGGTCGCGCTCTCGCTCGCCTTTTTCGTCAGGCGGGGAGCCTTGGCCTCCGCCAGAAGCCGTTCGGCGAAGGCTTCGAGAGGCATGGCGCCCAGGTCTTTGTCGAGGTCGCGCGAACGCGGAGCCACCATGCGGCCCTCGGCCTCCTTGCCGCCCACGACGACGACGTAGGGGACGCGCATCAGGCGCGCGCTGCGGATTTTTGCGCCGAGCTTGTCGGGGCCCAAATCGGCCTTTGCGCGCAGACCCTTGGACGCCAAGAACGCCACGACCTCTTCGGCGTAGGCCGCCTGCTTTTCGCTGACGGTCACGATCACCGCCTGCTCGGGCGCGAGCCACACCGGAAACGCGCCCGCAGTGTGCTCGATGTAGAGCGACATGAAACGCTCCAACGAGCCGAGGATCGCGCGGTGCAGCATGAGCGGGCGCTTCGCGGAGCCGTCGTTCGAGGTGTACTCGAGCTCGAAGCGGTCGGGCATCGCGTAGTCGAGCTGAATGGTCCCAAGCTGCCAGCTTCGTTTGAGCGCGTCCTCGATGTGAAACTCGAGCTTGGGTCCGTAGAAGGCGCCCTCGCCCTCCGAGATGACGAAGTGCAGGCCCTTCTTGCGCAGGGCATCGCCGAGGGCGCTCTCGGCGCGATCCCATTGCTCTTCGGAGCCGATGCGCTTGTCGGGGCGCGTGGCCAGCCGGATCTCCACCTTGTGGAAGCCGAAGGCCCCGTAGACCTCGTAGAGCAAGTCGAGAAAAAGGCCGATTTCCTCGGTCATTTGCTCTTCGGTGCAGAAGATGTGCGCGTCGTCCTGACAGAAACTTCGGACGCGCGACAAGCCGTGGACGACGCCCCCGCGCTCGTAGCGATGCAAACGCCCAAAGTCGGCCAAGCGCAGGGGAAGCTCGCGGTAGCTGCGCCGACGGTGCCCGAACATGAGGCAATGGCTCGGACAATTCATGGGTTTGAGGCCGAGCCGCTCGATGTCCTGCGCGGCCGCGTCGGCGCCCTCTTTCTTCGCGCCGTCGATCATGTCGGCCGTCACCGG
>CAYLJT010001150.1:0-1862 GCA_964383995.1 uncultured Polyangiaceae bacterium | reverse complement strand
GAGCGTGAGCTGCGGCGCAAGGACCGCGCGCTGGCCGAAGCGGCGGCGCTGCTCGTGCTCCAAAAAAAAGTGCAGGACTTCTGGGCGGCCGCGGAAGGCGACACGGAGGACAAGAGCGACGAATGATCCTCGACGGAGTCGAAGAGGCGGTCGGGGCCGGCGCGCAGCTCGAGAAGGCGTGTGCGCTCGTCGGCGTCACCCCTCGAACCTTGAGCCGGTGGCGAGCCGCCAACGGTGGCGAGGACGGACGAGCGGGTGCCGGCGTCAGCCCGGCGCACAAGCTCAGCGACGAGGAGCGTCGACGTGTGCTCGAGGCGGCGCACGGCCCCGAGTTTCGCGACCTCTCGCCTCGTCAGATCGTCCCGCTGCTCGCGGATCGTGACGAATACATCGCGAGCGAGTCGACCTTCTACCGCGTGCTGCGCGAGGCCGGCGAGCTCACCCATCGTGGACGTGCTCGCCCCGCGAAGAGCAAGAAGCCGCAGGAGCACATTGCCCGTCGACCGAACCAGGTGTGGTCCTGGGACATCACGTACCTGCGCTCGCGTGTGCGCGGCGTCTTCTACTACCTGTACATGGCGGTCGACGTGTACAGCCGAAAGCTCGTCGGCTGGCGCGTCGAAGCCGAGGAGCTCGGGAGCCACGCGGCGGCGCTGATCACGGCCGCGACGGAGGCCGAGGCCGTGCCGCGATCGCAGCTCGTCCTGCACGCAGACAACGGCGGACCGATGAAGGCCTCCACGATGCTCGCAACGCTGCAACGGCTCGGCGTGGTCGCGTCCTTCAGCCGGCCCAGCGTGAGCGACGACAACCCCTACGCCGAGGCCCTCTTCCGCACGCTCAAGTACCGCCCCGGCTTCCCGAGCAAGCCCTTCGAGTCCATCGAAGCGGCGCGCGCGTGGGTGGCCGACTTCGTCAGGTGGTACAACGACGAGCACCTTCACAGCGCCATTCGCTACGTGCGCCCGAGCGACCGTCACGCCGGTCGAGATGCCGCGATTCTCACCGCGCGCGACACCCTGTACCGCAGGGCGAAAGCACGCACGCCGCGCCGCTGGACCCACGGCACGAGGAACTGGGCGCCGATCGGCCCGGTCTACCTCAACCCCATCCGTCACGAGGTGAGGGTCCCTCCCATCGCCATTCCGGTGTCTTCATGAGCTTGGGGTGGACAACTCCTTTGACACGCACCGGATCTCGCGGCAGGAACTCGAGGCATGGATTCGCAGTCACACCATTGAGGGGCCTGTCTAACCACGCGCTGGAGCAGACGGCCTTCGGCCGCTGCTCAGTGCGTAGTCGTTGGACGGGCGGAGAGGAACCCCTCGCGCCTGCCCCGCAACGCCAAGTTGCCCCCACCCGATAACCAAGGCTGATCCTACATGACAGCGAAGAAGTCCCGCGGACCGGGCGCCGCCGGGCCGGTGGAAGCGATGGTGGACTTCCTGGCAGCGACCACCGGCACTCGTCCGTCGCTGGCGACCTTCGGCCCCCCGTCCACAGGTTTGAAGGTCGCGGCCATTGACGGGTACCCTCAGCACGGCTTGGTCACGCACGTGACGCTCGGGGCGGCGCAGCTGCCGGTGTCGATGTTCCGCGGGCGGCCCGTTGGCTTCGAACTGACCCTGACGTCGGCACCACCTACTGGGGACCTCGCGACGTTGCTCGGCAACGCCGTTCTCGAGAATCTTCGCGTCGCGCGAACACGCGAGCGGAGGCCGTTCATTGAGGTCAACGGCGTATTCGCGCCTGGTTACCCTCCCCACCTCTTGTTCGCGGGCGGCGTGACGGCGACGCCTCAGCTCTCCGGTAGGCATCTCCTGGGTGGCGCCTACATCACCTTTCTGTCTGCGATCCCGATC
>CAYLJT010001149.1:0-1868 GCA_964383995.1 uncultured Polyangiaceae bacterium | reverse complement strand
ACCCGTGGCGCACGTCCCCCCAGGTCCCCGCGCGGCACAGCAGGAACGGGTGGTCGACGACGTCGGCGTACACGCCGTGGTAGAGGTCGGCGTACCGCGCGTGCAGGGTGCGCTCGTCGCGACCGTCGTGAAAGCGCCACGGGAGCCGATAACCGGCGAGCCCCACCACCACGTCCTCGGCGAAGTCGAGCTTGAACCCTTCGATGCCGGCGTCGACGTACGCGCCGAGGTGCTCACGCCACCCGTCGACGGCGGCGGGGTTCGTGAAATCGAGCGGGGCGCTCCAGTCGTTGAACACGCGCGGGTGTTCGGGCGGGAACCAGCCCTCCGCGTCGGCCTGCGCGAAGATCGCGGGCGCGTCGTCGGGGGAGGCGTAGGGCGTGTGCCACACCGCCACCCGGAACCCGAGCGCGTGGGCGCGCGCGATCATCCCGTCGGCGTCGGGGAACTTCTCGGGATCGAAGTCGAAGGTGTTCACGCCCGACGCGTAGGGACGGTCGAGCCACACCCCGGAGGCGGGCAGATCGAGGCGCCGCATCGTGGCGAGATCGCCCTCGAACTGCGCCTGGTCGGTGTTCTCGTTGCGCCACACCAGCGGCCCGAACGCCCAGTCGGGCGGCACCCCCGGGGCGCCGACGTCGTCGCGCACGAGCGGGTAGACGTCGAGCGCGGTGGCGCCGGCGTAGAGGTGGAACACGAGGCCGTCGGCGCCGTCGGGGCCGAGCCCGGTCGTGACCGACACGCGATCGTCGGCCTCGGTCGCGACGTCCCACACCATCGGGTGGTCGTCTTCGCATAGCCAGACACTTCCGCAATACGAGGTCCGGCTGGCGGTTCCCGAGCTTCGCGCGCCGAGGACGTGGAGCCCGGTTGACCGCTCGAAGCCGAAGCCGCCGCCCGCTTCGAAGGCCCGAGCGAACCCGGTGGGGGCGCGGGCTCGGAGGTGGCAGCGGCTCATGGACGAGGGGCGCTACCCGAACATGAGCGAGCTCGCGCGGGCCGAGGGCGTGACGCCGGCGGCGGTGAGCAAGGCGCTGGGGAGGTTGCGGAGGGAGGTCGAGGGGGGCGGGGAGCGGGAGGTGGCGGCGAAGTGAGTGAACGAGCCGCCAGTCTCGTCAGAGATCTTGCGCTACTGGCACTTGCAAGACACGGACTTACTCAGCGTCCAGCCGCCAGGCCCCTCCACAAGCTGCACCGCCTGCTTCGGCACGCCAGCGCCGCGGCAGAGAGTGCAAGCGCGATGCGCGGTCTGCTTCAAGAACGTCTGGCCTGGCCGCTTCGGGAAGTTCCCGTCGCTCCTAATCCAGAACCCGAGAGCCGCGCCCATCTCGCTTGCGACCGCCTGGTACGCTTTGGCGTTGGACTCCGAGCCATGATGAGGCGCGGTCACGGCTGCAAACCGGCTGAAGGTCGGGATGTGGGGGCTGCAAGCCATGTCCGAGTCGGCAGCGAACACCACACCGGACGCGCCAGACCCCTCCGGGGCTGCGAACACCAGAGACTCACGGTTCGCGACGCTGAGTGCGAGGTATCGGAGAATTCCCAGCTTCCGCATGGCGTGGCCAGAGGTGATCTCTACTGCGTTGAGGGGCAGCAGGAACGCTTCGCCGCCCGCGGGCTTGCCCGTGCGGGTTGCCTCGTCGAAGTCGAACCATCGGATCTTTGCGCCGTGGTGGTGGGCAGCGAGCGCGAGGGCTCGAATCCGCTCCGCCGCGTGGATCGCCTCGGCCAATAGCTTCTGCTTGGGGTGCCCCGGAGCCCAGAACCGAAAATGCCTAGGCGGAACCCGCCTGCCTGCTCGCACGATAGGAAGCGAAAGGTCTTCGCCCTCGCGGTCGTCGTCAGGGAACAGTGCCGAGATCTCCTTC
>CAYLJT010001148.1:0-1882 GCA_964383995.1 uncultured Polyangiaceae bacterium | reverse complement strand
TGTCGAGGAGACTGTCTTTGCGAAAGACGATCTTCCAAAGGGCCATCGGGATGAACACATAGCCAAGCACGCGCGCCAGGGCCCACCAACCGTAGGAGTAGAGGTCACCGTATTTGCGGATGTCGACATAAAGCGCGAGAGGGCCCGTGCCCCGATCGATGTTCGCGAGCCAGGGGCGCAGGTGCTGATCGAAGAAATCGCGCCCGCCGTAGTATTCCTGGAGGGTGAGGACCAGGGCCGTAATCAGGAAGAGGACGAGCGGGCGGCGGTCGTAGCCTCCGTCGGCCAAGAGCTTTCGTTGGTGCTCGTGGGCGTCGACATCGAGCTCGCGCCATGTGCGCCGGAACACGAACAGAAGCAGGGGCGCCAAGACCGCGTAGGCGGCCACCGGGAAAAACGCGCGCAACCCCGTTTCGAGCAACGACGATGACACCGCCCCTGCGGCGAGCAGGGCGAAGCGCGTCGGTGGGCCAAGATGGGGGCCTAGGGCTTCGATGCTCATCGGCGCGGAGCGAAGGCGTCTACCGTTCCCGCTGAATCAACGCAAGGGCGAACGCGGCGGTGTTGCGGCGCCCGCCCCGGGTCTGCTAAACAGCGCGCGCTTTTTCTCCGCGCGAGTTAGCTCGTGCACCCACTGCCACAAAGGCCAGGACCCCATGACCAAAAAGTCTCCCCTCGTGCTCGTGAAAGAGAAGTTTGGCGATAAGTCGCAACTCGTCGCCGCCGTTCAAGCCCTCGCCACCGAGGAGCTGTGGATGGGCCGAACGTCCCGTGATCGCGGCGGCGATCGGGGCCTCGAGAACGTTTCGAACGCCAAGCTTCTTCGGTTGCACGCGACGTTTTCCGCGGTCAAGGACGAGTTTGGCTCCCGCGCCAAGCTCATCGACGCGATCCTCGAGAAGGAGCATCGCAGCGCCGATGCGGGCTACAAAACGCGGCTCGAAGCCTATCCGGTGCCGCGCCTCTGGGACATGTGGAAGGTCGTCTCTCGCCGCGACAAGCGCGCCGCGCAGAAGGAAAAGGGCTAAGTGAGCGAAGTTGAAGCGAGACCCGCGCGCAAAGCGCGGGTCACCGAGCCGCCGCCCGGCTCGACGTCCGACTGGACCGTCGATGATGCGCGCGAGCTTTACATGATCAACCGCTGGGGGGCGGGTTACTTCGACGTTTCGCAGGAGGGAAACGTCACCATCGCGCCGCTCCAAGAGCGCGGTAGCAAGATCGCGCTCATCGATGTGGTGAACGCCGCGAAGGAGCAGGGGCTCACCTCGCCCGTCTTGATCCGCTTTCAGGATCTGCTCCACCACCGCGTGCGCTCGCTCAACGAGGCGTTCATCAACGCCATCAACGAGCAGCGCTATCGCGGCCGCTACCGCGGTGTGTTCCCGATCAAGGTCAACCAGATGCGGGAGGTCGTCGAAGAGATCCTCGACGCTGGGCGTCCCTTCCACTTCGGCCTCGAGGTCGGCTCGAAGCCCGAGGTGTTCGCGGGGCTCTCGGTGCACTCGGACAACGAGTCGCTGTTCGTGTGCAACGGCTACAAAGACGACGCCTTCGTGCGCACCGCTCTGCTCGGAAAGAAGCTCGGAAAGAAGGTGATCCTCATCGCCGAGAAGCTGTCCGAGGTGCGCTCGATCCTGCGTATTGCGCAGGAGATGAGCGTCGAGCCGATGATCGGTTTGCGCGTGCGATTG
Source organism: uncultured Polyangiaceae bacterium (assembly GCA_964383995.1). Classification (GTDB taxonomy): domain Bacteria; phylum Myxococcota_A; class Polyangia; order Polyangiales; family Polyangiaceae; genus CAYLJT01. Next base: position 191 of record CAYLJT010001148.1, on the reverse strand, counting down.
TTGTCGAAGGGCGCCGGCAAATGGGCGACGAGCGGCGGCGAGCACGCGAAGTTTGGCCTGTCGACCTCGGAGATTTTGCATGCCGCGCAGATGATGAAAGAGGCGGGCATGAGCGCGGCGTTCAAGCTCCTGCACTTTCACATCGGCTCCCAAGTCCCGGACATCTTGATCATCAAGAGGGCCGTGCGTGA
>CAYLJT010001147.1:0-1883 GCA_964383995.1 uncultured Polyangiaceae bacterium | reverse complement strand
CGCGGAGGCCGCGCTTCAGGCCACGGTCAAGCGCGAGGACCCGCTCGTCACCGACCTCAACAAGTTCTGCCAGAGCGAATAGCTCAGGCGACGAAGCGGTAGCCGACGCCGCGCACGGTCAAGAGGTGCCGCGCCGCCGACGGATCGTCTTCGAGCTTCATGCGCAACTGCATCACGAAGTTGTCCACGGTGCGCGGCGTTCCGTGGTGCGTCGGTCCCCACACCGCCGACTGGATTTGCTCGCGTGAGAGCACTCGGCCCGCGGCCTCGACGAGGCACGAGAGCACATCGAACTCGGTCGCTGTGAGCTCGACGGGCGCGCCTTTGCGGCGCACTTCGCGGGTGCCGGTATCGATCTCGAGATCGGCCACGCGCACCTTGGCGCGGCCTCCGCGGGCGATCGAATCGCGGCGCAACACGGCCTTCACGCGCGCCAAGAGCTCGGCGAGCCCGAACGGCTTCGTGACGTAGTCCTCGGCACCGAGCTCGAGGCCCATGACTTTGTCCATCTCGGCGCCCCGCGCAGACAGCAGGATCACCGGCACGTGTTGCCCGGTCCCGCGCAGCGTTCGCAGCATTTCGAAGCCGTTGAGGCGAGGCAACATGATGTCGAGGATCACAAGGTCGACGTTCGCCTCTCGGGCCATCGCGAGGCCGGTCTCGCCGTCTTCGGCGACCAGCACGCGGTAGCCTTCGGCCGTGAGGTTCATTTCGAGCCCCATGGCGATGCTCTCATCGTCCTCGACGACCAAAATGGTCGCCACCGGTTGTCCCTTCGGGCCCGCGTTCACGTGACGATACTGCCTTGCAGACGCGGCTCCTCGCGTCGTTCTTCTTTGGGGATGTGGCTGGTCGTTGGCGGTAAGAGCAGCGTAAATTTCGAGCCCTTGCCGACCGCGCTGTCGACCACGATCTTGCCCCTGTGGGCGCGCAGCACGTGGCGCACGATCGCGAGGCCGAGGCCCGAGCCCTCCTGGGTTCGCGCCAAGAGATCGTCGACGCGATAGAATTTTTCGAAGATGCGCTTGTGCTCTTTGTGGGGGATGCCCACCCCGTTGTCTCGGACACTGATGCCCACGCCCCGCCCGACGCGCTCCGCGAAGACATCGATTTCCCGCGGCGTTCCCCCGTATTTGTAGGCGTTCGAGAGCAGGTTCACGATGGCGTCGGCGAGCGCCGCGTGGTCGCAGTCGATGAGGGGCAGGCCATCTTCGATGTGCACCTTCAGGGTGACGTGGCGTTGCTCGCGCGTCGGCTCGAAGGCAAAAATCGCCTCTTCGACCACGGTCTTTACGTCGTGGGGCGCAATGTCGTAGACGCGGCGACCGCTCTCCATGCGCCCCCAGTCGAGCAGACGATCGATGAGCGTTTGCAGGCGCGCGCTCTCCCGGCCGAGGGCGGCGATGCAGCGATCTTCGGTGACGGTGTCGCCGCGGCGCAGGGTCAACGTCTCGGTGAACATGCGTATCGAGGTGAGCGGGGTGCGCAGCTCGTGGGAGACCTTGGACACGAAATCTGCTTGGAGCTCCGACAAATTTCGCTCACGCCGGAGAAAGACCCACACCAACGTCACCCCCGTGACGAGCGTTCCGGAGAACGTCACCACGAGGATGCCCATGAGGATGTTGTACGGGACCTCCCCGAGGAACAGGAGCAGCACGCCGATGGCCGAGAGCAGGATCCCCGGCACTACGACGAGATAGACCAGCAGCGTGATGATGCGTCGATAGCCGCGCGTGGTCAGATCCCGGGTGGCCGACGACATGGCGCGGCGTCACCCGATCAAAACGTGCCGAGGATGCCGATGCCTTTTTGGGTCGGCGAGAGGATCGGACCCACGACGAACTTGGGCTCGCTGGCCTGCGCTTGTGTCTCGACTTTGT
>CAYLJT010001146.1:0-1883 GCA_964383995.1 uncultured Polyangiaceae bacterium | reverse complement strand
GAACTACGCAGTCAAACCACGCAGGACGGACCGGTAATATGGACCGGACGCCTAAGCTAAGAAGGCCGTGCAAGGGGCCTCCACGCGGGGTACGCTGCGCTCACCCGACAGCGTACCTCGATGACCGCCCCCGAGCCCGAATCCCAAGACCCCGCGCACGCCCCCTCCGCCATTCGGGCCTGCGAGCTTGGGCTCGATGCGCGCTGGGACGCCATCCAGAAGGCCCGAGAAAAAACGAACGAGCTCAACGGCCGACTGCGAGACGCCCTGCAAGGGCTCCACGAGCCCAGTTGCTCCGTGGTCGTGACTGGCTCCCTGGCCCGCGGCGAAGCCGGGGAGGGTAGCGACGCCGACTGGGTGCTCCTGGTCGACGGACCGTCGGATCCCGAGCATGCGCGTCTGGCCCGCGAGGTGAGCGCCCGCGTACGCAAGGCGGGCTTCAAAGACGTCGGCCCGACGGCCACCTTCGGCAACATCGTCGTGAGCCACGAGCTCGTCCACCACATCGCGGGCACGCGCGACACGAACGAGAACCTCACGCGGCGCATCCTGCTCTTGGCCGAGTCCAAGGCCATCACGAACAGCGTCGTGCGCGAGAGGGTCATTCGCAACGTCCTGTCGCGCTATGTGCGCTTCGACAGGACGGTGCCGAGCCGCAGCGGAAAATACACGAAAATTCCCTATTTCTTGCTCAACGACGTCGTCCGTTATTGGCGCACGATTGCCTCCGACTACGCTTCGAAGATGTGGGAGAGAGGCCTTGTGGGGTGGGCGACTCGGAACATCAAGCTGCGCTATTCACGCAAGCTCATCTTCGTTTGGGGCCTCTTGGCGTCCTTCTCTGGCGATCTGTGGGAGGGCGCCCTGCTCGACCGGGCGACGACGGAGGACGAGAGTCTGACCCTGTTGAGCGAGGTGATTCGCCGTCAGACCGAGGTGAGCCCCCTCGACCTCTTGGCGAAGGCCCTGCTCGACCCGGGCGTAAGCCCCAAGACTGCTCTGGAAACGCTAACGGCCTACGACCAATTCTTGGCGGCCATCAACGATCCTGACACGCGCAAACACCTCGATGGCCTAGAGTTCGAGCGCGCCGCGGACGACGAGGTCTACACCCAGCTTCGACGCCAGAGCTTCCATTTTCGGCAAGGCGTCAATGCCCTGTTCTTCGACGAGCACCCGAAGCTCCCTGCGCATATCCGCGACTACGGGGTGTTTTGATGCGGCCCATCGGATTTTCCACGGGCGCCCTGGCCAAGGGAGATTGGGCCATGGGGCTCGAGCTCCAGCGTGGCTATCCACGCATCCGCGCCGTGGAGCTGTCGGCCCTGCGCGAAACCGAGCTTCTGCCCTTGGTCGAAGCGGCGTCTTCCCTCGACCTTACCCACTTCGACTACGTGTCTTTTCATGCGCCGAGCAAGCTCGTGGGCATGGAAGAGCGAGTCGCCTTCGAGCTTTTGGCGAGCTTGCCCGAGGCCTGGCCCATTGTCGTCCATCCCGAGCTATTGAAGACCAAAGAGCTCTGGAAAACGCTCGGAGGTCGGCTGTGCATCGAGAACATGGACGGTCGCAAGACGTTTGGTCGCACGGTGGACGACCTCCACGTCCTGTTTCAGGCCTACCCGGACGCGGGCTTCTGTCTGGACCTTGGGCACGCCAGGCAGGTCGATCCGACCATGGCCGGTGCGCTCTTGATGCTCATGGAATTTGGGTCCAGGCTGCGCCAGCTCCACATCAGCGACGTGGGCGCGAAGGGCGAGCATCTACCCATCAGCACGCTAGGGAGCTGGGCCTACGCGCGGGTCGCCCACCGGGTGCCGGAGGGCTGCCCGTTGATCGTCGAGTCTGTGGTGGGGAAGGACGCGCTGGCGGGGGAGGTCGAGGCG
>CAYLJT010001145.1:0-1898 GCA_964383995.1 uncultured Polyangiaceae bacterium | reverse complement strand
GTCAAGATCGCCGTCGCCGAGGGCACAGTCGTCGCAAAACACGGCCTTTTGTGCCAAATCGACGAGACCGCCACGGCGCCCGCCGAGAAGGCCGCGCCCGTCGCGGCGCCTGCGCCGGCCCCCGCCGCCGCGCCGGCTGCAGCGCCGCCCGCGCCCGCGGCTGCCCCCTTGGCGTCGCCGTCCACACGCAAGCTCGCCCGCGAAGAGGGCGTGCAGCTCAACGAGGTTTCGCCCACCGGCGAGCGCGGACGAATCACCCACGACGACGTGCGCCGCAGCGCCGAGCCCGCCCCCGAGGTTCCCGCTGCGAAGCCCGCGGCGCCCCCGGCCGCGCCCACGCCCGCCGCGCCGGTCGCTGCGCCGCAAAGCGCCGCCGCCGAGCTGACCCAGATGCTCAACCTGGGTGGTTATGCGCCGCCCATCCCCGGGGTCGGCTACGGCAGTTACAAGCTACCTGCCTATTCGCCCAAGCCCGGTGATCAGGTGGTGCCCTTCTCGCGCCGTCGCCGGATTACCGCCGATCACATGGTCTATTCCAAGGCCACGTCGCCCCACGTGGTGACGGTGGCCGAGGTCGATCTCAACGCTACCTCGAAGCTCCGCGACAAGCACAAGAACGAGCTCAAAAAAGAGGGGATCCCGCTCACGTTTTTGGCCTTCATCTGCGCCGCCGTGGTCAAGGCCCTGCGCAAATATCCGGGCTTGAACGCGCGTGTCCTCGACGGCTCGTATGCGCTGCTCAAGGACATCAACCTGGGTATCGCGGTCGAGACCGAGAGGGGCCTCATCGTCCCCAACATCAAACAGGCCGATCAGCTCTCTTTACGCGGCATCGCCAAGAGCATCGACGACGTGGCCACGCGCGCACGCACCGACAAGCTCACCGCGGACGACCTCTCGGGCACCACGTTTACTATTTCGAACCCCGGGATGAAGGGCAATCTGTTCGGGGCAGCCATCCTCTCGCAGCCCAACGTCGGCATCTTGCGCGTCGGCGAAATCAAGAAGCGAGTCGTCGTGGTGTCGAACGGCGACGACGACGTGATGGCCATTCACCCCGTGATGTACGCAGCTTTGTCTTACGATCACAGGATCGTCGATGGCGTGTTGGCGAACGAGTTCTTGTGGACGTTTGCCGATGTAATGAACCGCGCGGAGCTCGAAGTTTGAACATGAAAGACCCTATTTCTTCCGGCCTGGCCCCGCTCTCCGAGGTCGACCCCGAGGTCGCCCAGCTGGTGCGCAAAGAGGAGGTCTACGAGGCCGAGACGATTCGCCTGATCGCCAGTGAGAACTACGCCTCTCGCGCGGTGCTCGAGGCCACGGGCTCGGTCCTGACCAACAAATACTCCGAGGGTTATGCGCGGAAGCGCTACTACCAAGGTCAGGAGCAGGTCGACGCCATCGAAGAGCTGGCAAAGAGCCGCTTGATGAAGCTCTTTGGCGCGGAGCACGTCAATGTGCAGCCCTATTCCGGGAGCCCCGCCAACTTGGCTGTTTATGTGGCGTTCGCCAAGGCGGGCGAGACCATCATGGGCCTTGGTTTGCCGGCGGGCGGGCACCTGACGCACGGTTGGAACGTCAGCGCCACGGGCAAGCTGTGGAACAGCGTGGCCTACGGTGTCCGCGCGTCCGACCACCGCATTGACATGGATCAGGTGCGCGAGCTCGCCCTCGCGCAGCGGCCCAAGGTGCTTTGGTGCGGCGCCACGGCCTACCCGCGCATCGTCGATTTCGCGGCGTTCCGCGCCATCGCCGACGAGGTTGGCGCCGTGTTGGCCGCGGATATCGCGCATATTTCGGGGCTCGTCGCGGCCGGCGTGCACCCCTCGCCGATCGGCATCGCCGACGTCGTCACCTCGACCACCCACAAGACCCTGCGCGGCCCGCGCGGCGGC
>CAYLJT010001144.1:0-1898 GCA_964383995.1 uncultured Polyangiaceae bacterium | reverse complement strand
CTGGCAGAGCTGGTCGAGGCGTGGAACGCCGCGATCGACGACACCTACGCGCTGGTCGAACCGATCACTGACGAGCAGTGGAACGCGCCGAGTTCGTGTCCGGGCTGGTCCGTAGCTGATGTGGTCGCGCACAGCGTGGACATCGAGCCTTCGTAGTCTCGAACCGTGAGCCCAAGCTTGTTGGGTTGCAGCGACGGGTGGCGAACGACGGGTTTCTTGATGTAGCTCATGAGCTCGTTTTGCTGGGAGAGAGGGCCGCGCGGACGCCGGCGATGACCTGGGCTGCCTGCAACGGGAAGCCGCCGTAAGCGAGGATGGAACGCAGCTTGTGCTTGGGCGCCTCGGTCTCGAGCACGAGGAGCGAGCGAAGCTGCGCATCGCGATTTTGCTCCACGACGAAGACCGTCTCGTGCTCGGCCAAAAAGGCCTCGACGTCGGCGCCGAAGGGGAACGCGCGCACGCGCATGTAGTCGCCCACCAGGCCCTCCGCGGCCAGATCGTCCATGGCTTCTCGTGTCGCGAGATCGCAGCCTCCCACGGTGAGCACGCCGAACGTCGCGCCCTCGCGCTTCTCGATGATGGCCGGCGGAACGAAGGTCTTTGCGGCGTTGTGCTTGCGGGTCAGGCGGTCCATGACCTCGGCGTAGAGGGCCGGTGTCTCGGTGTACTTTCCGAGCTTGTCGTGGCCCGAGCCGCGCGTGAAAAAGGCCCCTTTTTCGTGGGTTCCGGGCACCGTGCGCGCCGCCACCCCGTGCTCGTCCTCGGGCGAATAGCGGTAATAAGCGCTGAGCTTCTCCACCTCTTCGCGGGTCAGCACGCGGCCCCGGTCGGGCACGTAGTTGTCGTCCCACTTGAGCTTCGGCACGACCCAATCGTTCATGCCAATGTCGAGGTCCGTGAGCATGAAAACGGGCGTTTGAAAGCGCTCTGCGAGGTCGAACGACTTGACCGCGAAGTAGAAGCACTCCTCCGGATTCGCGGGATAAAGGCAGATGTGTTTGGTGTCGCCGTGCGAGGCGTAGGCGCACAAAAGGATGTCGCCTTGCTGGGTGCGCGTGGGCATGCCCGTGGAAGGTCCGACCCGCTGCACATCCACGATCACCGTGGGAATTTCGGCGTAATACGCCAGGCCTATGAGCTCGTTCATGAGCGAGATGCCCGGGCCTGCGGTCGACGTGAACGCGCGCGCGCCGTTCCACGAGGCGCCGATCACCATGCCGACGGCGCCGAGCTCGTCCTCCGCCTGAATGATGCAGAAGTTCTTTTTGCCGGTGGCCTTGTCGGTGCGATAGCGCTCGCAAAAGGCCTTGAAAGCGTCGAGCACGCTGGTGCTCGGCGTGATGGGATACCAGGCGGCGACGGTCGCGCCCGCGTACACCGCGCCGAGCGCCGCGGCCGTGTTGCCGTCGATCAGGATCGAGTCCTTGGTGGCGTCCATCGTTTCGAGGCGCATGGGCAGCGGCTCGAAGTGGTCACGCGCGTACTCGAAACCAAGGCGAATTGCCGTTTGATTCGAAGCGCGCAACGCGGGTTTTTTGGCGAATTTTTCTTCGAGCATCTTCGCCACGACATCCATGTCGATGGACAGAAGCGCCCCGAGCGCGCCGACGTACGCGATGTTCTTCATCAACGTGCGCTCGCGTGAGTCGTGGAAGGCCTCGGCGCACAGCTTCGCGAAGGGCGCGCCCAAGAACGTGACGTCTTCGCGGAACAGCTCGCGCGAGAGAGGCCACGTGGAGTCGTACAGGACGAAGCCCCCCGAGCGCACCTCGCGAACATCGGCGCCGTACGTCTCGGCGTTCATCGCGACCATCAGGTCGTAGTCCGCCGTGCGCGCGGTTTTGCCGTCTTTTTGCACGCGGATCTCGTACCAGGTGGGGAGCCCCTGGATGTTCGAC
>CAYLJT010001143.1:0-1898 GCA_964383995.1 uncultured Polyangiaceae bacterium | reverse complement strand
GGGGGTGGTCTTGCTCGGGGACGACCTTCCCGTGCAGAATGTGAGTTGGTTGGAAGCGGTTCAATTCTGTAACAAGCTCTCGGAGCTGGAGGGACTGACCGTGGCGTATCGCATCGACGGAGAGAGCGTCGCCTGGGACCAGTCTACCAATGGCTACCGTCTACCAACGGAAGCGGAGTGGGAATACGCCGCGCGGGCGGGCACCACGAGCGTGTGGACAGGCACGTCGAAAGGGAGCGAAGCTTGCTTGTTTGGCAACGTGGCGGATGCGAAAGCGAAGATGAAGTTCTCCTTGCCCGAGGCGGGCTGGACTTTTGACTGCTCCGATGGATGGGAGGGTCTAGCACCGGTGGGTAGCTTCTATCCGAACGCCTGGGGTTTGTACGACATGACAGGCAACGTGCGGGAATGGACCTGGGACTGGTACACCGAAAAGCTGACCGCAGCGACAGACCCTATTGGGCCTGAATCGGGCGAGGACCGGGTCTACCGCGGCGGCTCGTGGAACGTCGACCCGCAGGACGCGCGCGTTGCCAACCGCGTCAGGAGGTCGGCCTCTAACCGCTACTACAACCTTGGCATTCGTCTCTCGAGGTCCTTTCCCTCTACCCTCTGACCTTCTGACCCTCTGCCATCCGGTGGCGAAGCCCGTGCCCTGGCCCTAGCGGAGCGGGCCGGGCCGTGGCGGTTTGACGGTGGAGCGGCCCAATCGTAGGTTAGTCCCCGTGTTGCTCGCCATTGATGCCTGTGCCGTCACAACGCTGGACCGAGCGTTGGCAAATAACTGCGACGAAGTCAGGCGTGCGAGTTGTGGAGGCTGCATGAAGGAGTACAGCGATTCTGAGGCAAGGGAGGATTTGCCGCGCTTTTGGAGCGCGCTCGTCAGGATGGCGCGGTGCGCATCCCTCGACGGGACGGTCAGGTATTTGTCTTGAAACCGGACACCCGAAGCGAGTCTCCGCTCGCTGTGCCAGGCATCAATCTCGAGCTGAATGCCGGGGAAATTGTCTCGATCGTACACGAGGGTCGGCGTAACTTCCAAGGCTGAGACACAGGTCGAGGAGCACGCCCGGGTGCGTCTCAGGGTTGTTTTCGGCCCCTGGAGGCGCTAACACTGGCTCATGTCGCCTCGAGCATTCGTCCTCGCTGAAGCCCTGCAACTCCCCCGCAGCGAGCGCGCGGCAATCGCTCAAGAGCTTCTTGCCAGCCTTGATGGACCAGCCGAAGAAGACGTTGAGGCGTCATGGTTGGCTGAGGTGGAGCGACGTTTGGGCGACGTCGAAGGTGGCGTTTCCGAGCCTAGTCCCTGGGAGGATGTCCACGAGCGCATTGTGGCGCGGCTCAAGGCACTGCGTGGATAATACGGGTTGTCGTTCAACACGGGGCGGCAGAAGAGCTATTCGACGCCCCCCTTTACGACGGGCTCGTGAGGCTGTACAAACGCGGCGTGACCCCGTCCTTCAACACCGCGGGCCCCTGCATTCCGGGCGAGCATTACATGCTCCCGCCGGGAAGGCGCCTTGGCCAGGTGTTGGAGCTCATCGACGAGCGCAAGTTCTTCACGGTGCACGCGGGGCGGCAGACGGGCAAGACAACGTCGCTGATGTGGCTCGAAACCCATCTGGGCACGGCGGGGACGAACAGGGCTATTTGGATCGACCTGGAGATGGCGCGCGAGACACCGGACCCCGCGGAGGCCATGGGGGTCATTCTTGAATGCCTTACGTTGACCTACGCACGTCGCTACGGAGATCTGGAACAGCCAACCAAGGCCGAGGTCGATTCCTACTTGGAGCGTCCCCTGACGGCAGTCCGGCAGTGCCTTGGGCGTCTCGCCGAGCTCGACCCAAGGCCCTTGGTGGTGCTGTTCGACGAAGCCGACGGTCTCGTGGGCAAGA
>CAYLJT010001142.1:0-1904 GCA_964383995.1 uncultured Polyangiaceae bacterium | reverse complement strand
ACTGCCAGTGCCCACGAGCTAACCCGGAGCCCTCGCCCCGTCAAGCGAAACGGAGGCCGAGAGCTCGGTGTTGGAAGGTTGAGCGAGCGGCGGCCACGGCACGCGAGCGAAGCCCGCCCCGCCAAAGCCAACCCTGGACAGCGAGGAACGCCTTTACGCGCGCCCTGTGCCATGTATCATCGGAGCTTCTTTCGGTACTTGACATTCCCTACGCGGAAGGTTGCCCGGTCCCCGCCCTGGCGTCCGACTGCAGCTCGGAGGTTCTCATGCTCACCAAGCATCGACGTCCGTCCTTTCTGTTCGCCGCCCTGACCGCCCTCGGCGTCTCCCTGGCAAGCCCTGCGGCCGAGGCGTGTGGCGGTTGCTTCCACGAGCCAGCACCTCCTACCGGCGAGTCCACGGTCGTCGTCGGCCATCGCATGATCTTCTCGGTCTCGCCCGAGCAAACAACGCTGTGGGATCAAATCAGCTATTCCGGAGCGCCCTCATCGTTCGCCTGGATCTTGCCGGTGCGCGCCCCGGTCGAGGTGGACTTGTCCTCCGACGCCTTGTTCGAGCTGATCGAAGACGGCACCCGTGTGGAGGTGCGGGCGCCGAGCTGCTATTGCGACTTTTCCAGTAGCTCCGACGCGACCACGGCGACGAGCGACGCCGCGACCGGCACGGGGGGCGGAGGCGAGGTCACGGTGGTCGCGTCCGAGACAGTGGGGCCCTACGAGACGGTGCAGCTCTCTTCGTCCGACGGTCAGGCGCTGGTCGACTGGCTCGCCTCGCACAACTACGTGGTCCCGGACGATCTCGTCCCGGTCATCGAGGCTTACGTAAAAGACGGAATGGACTTTCTTGCCATGAAGCTCGTGCCGGGCGAGGGCGTCAGCGCCATGCGCCCCGTGCGCGTGAGCACGCCGGGCGCCGGTCTTACCTTACCTCTGCGTATGGTGGCGGGCGGCGCAGGAGCCTACGTGCCTCTGCACCTTTGGGTCTTTGGCAGCGGTCGCTACGAGCCGCAGAGCCACCCCTGGTTCATGGTGCACGAAGACGACCTCATCTGGAACTGGGACACCGGTTCGAGCAACTACAAAGAGCTCGTCGCCAAAGGTCAGTCTCAGGAAGGCGGCACGAGTTGGCTGCTTTCGACCAGCGCGAGCGCGTCGGCCTCCTCGTTCTACAGCCTGTGTGACCAGGCCGCGGAATCCCCCCTTTCGAGCGGCTACGACGATGGCTCCGGCGACGGCGCCGCGGCCAGCGCCTTGTGCGAAGCCGATCTCAAGGCCTTGGTAGGCAACGACTACTCCCCATGGATAACACACCTGTTCGGCAATCTTCCGCGCGCCGCCCTCAGTCAAGATCTTGTGCTTCAGGCTTCGGCAGATCAAAGCCCCGTGACGCGCCTCCTGTACGCCCCCTACGCCGTCGGCAAGGCCCCTTGCGACAATTGCGAGGGCTTCGCGCCCCCCAGCGAAGATGCGGAAAGCGACGGCGATTGCGCCTACGGTCCCCAACAAAGCACCGTCGGAGCGGGCATCCTGCTCGCCCTGTTGGCCATCGCGGCCGTGTGGCGCAAACGATAGTTGCCACGCTCGACCCTGAGGGTCCGTGCACGCAAGGCAACGAAGCCAGTCTGTCCGTTCAAACTGCGATCGAGCAACGCGGGCCTGGTCCGATCAAGGCAGCACCTTACCATCCCCAGCCGGCGCGCCAGCAGCATCCTTCTTGCGGGGGCGACCTGCGGGCCGAAAGCCAAGCTGCCGAAGGAGGCTCTTCTCCTTGACGGCCATGCGCGCGATCTGACTCCACTGCAGGTAATATTGCCACAGCTCTTCGTCCGCCTTGGCAAACGACGCCTCGTCCTCGCGCACCTCTCGCGCGCTAGCCTGACCAGCCTTGACACGCTCCACCAGCTC
>CAYLJT010001141.1:0-1904 GCA_964383995.1 uncultured Polyangiaceae bacterium | reverse complement strand
GAATGGCATTCTGCAGAGGGCCGAGCGGCTGCTGGCGGTCCACCCGCTGCACGCGGCCGATGCAGGAGGCCGTTGTCCCCGGTGGAGAGCCAGGTGTCTATCAGGCACTTCGTCCACCATCGCACCGGTGTTCGACGCGCTGCTTGGCCAAGGGACAGGCTTTTCGGTCCCGCAGACTTCAAGCGTTGGAGGTCAGGAAAGGCTGGATTCGGCCCTCCGGAACGGCTATCGAGGGGCGAGTGGCACCCCGCACAAAAAAGACCCAGGCACCCCCGATTACGGAAGACAGCGCGAGCGAACCGCCGCCGGGCTGGATCGACATCGAGATTCCTGTCGCGGCGCAGCGCGCGCTGGCGCGAGCCCGCTACGTTTCGGAGGCGCAGCGAGCCGCCATCGCGGCGGGCGCCGTGCACGATTGCGGGGAGTACATGACGATTCGGATTACGGCGATCGACGCCCAGCATCTCGCGGCCGATATTACACATGCGATCGTCCACGGCCGGCTCAGCGTGGCGTCGGCAGAGGCCCTCGAAGAGATTGCCTTGGCGCTTGAAAGCGGCTTGGGCATCCCCTGACAGGTAGTGTGGCGGCTGGGTGGCGCCGCGTGGGCCATTGGGGCCGCCCGCACGTGGGCGCGATGTGCAGCGGAGCGGGGCCCGGTAAGGCGATGGTGACCCCCGCCGCGCAGGCCAACCCGTCACAACGGCAACAAATAGTCCAGACGATACTCCCAAGGTAGCTCCAGCTCACCTGCCTCGACGCGGGCCCACTCTCCTACACCCAAGAGCAAAATCAACGTGCGAAAGGGGACACCCAAGTCGGGTCGCGGGATAAACTCCACCGGTTCAAAGCACCCCGTATCGGGCGCCGATGCCGTCACCTCCAAGAGCCGAATCACCTGTTCTTTGGGGTCAGGGTCAAGGAAGATGCGCGTGGTCCTCGGGTCCGCCCTGCGGTGCGCCTCGGCCAACTGCCTCGCCGTCTCCTGATAGCTCGCGGCCACAACCTGGGCGCCGGCCAGGTCGATGGCGTGTTGAATCTCTCGCCACTTGCGCCGCGCGTAGGCAAATCGCTCATCGACCGTGGGGTAGCGGCGCGTGAACCATTCGCTGAGCTCTCGAAGCTCGCTAAGCTCCGCCGCTGTGAGTGGGGCCGCCGCGCGACGATTGAATTCTTCAGGGGAAACCCGGGCTGCCACGATGTTGGCAAGAAAGGGAGATGCCATTTCGCGGGCCATGGTCAGGACTGCCTTTGGGCCTTGAGACCTTCGAGGGCCCGTATGTCGACCATGTCCTTGTCGCGTTGCGCCCAGCGCTTGGTTCGAATCAGGTCGTCGATGGAGGGAAGCAGCACACGCACCCCGTCCGGTCGTCGAACCTCCTGCCGTCGCTCCCAAGCCTCATCGAAAGAGAGCCGTTCTCCCTCGGGGCTGGAACGGCTGCGGGCAATCAGCACATCCACATGCTCACCATTCTCAAGCACGTATCGACCCCGAGCCCGAGCTTCTTGAGGCGTCACGTTGGGATACAGGTCCAGGTGGACAACAGCGCGATTGAGCACTTCAACGTCGTCAATGTGGGCCCAAAGGTCATAGTCCGAAGTGACCATGGGCAAGCCAAGCGCGATCAAAGCCCGCCGGCCGATGAGCAGCACCCGCGCGCCGCTGGTCATGATGGCGCGATAGAAGTCTGCTTCTTCAAAGGGGTCAGCCTGCACAGCGCCCAGTTTAGCACGGGGCGCCCACGAGTGGAACATCGTGAACGGGTGAGGCCCTACGATGGCGCATTGGACCTCGCGCCCCTGTACAACGCGCTCGTCAAGAATGCGGTCCACACGGTTCAGGTGCAGCACATCCGCACCTTCCTCGGACGCTCATCACCATGGGTCTCAAGCTCGAGCAGCTC
>CAYLJT010001140.1:0-1904 GCA_964383995.1 uncultured Polyangiaceae bacterium | reverse complement strand
TGGAACGAAGGCATCAACACCAGCGCGCCGATCATCTTCATGGCGCTCAAAGGGCAGGTGCAGTTCCCCGGCGACCCGCGCGTGCACCTCGACATCATCCCCTGCGACATGGTCGCCTCCGGGATGATCGCGTCGCTCGCGGAGCTGCTCGAAGGCACCGCGCGGCCCGTGTACCAATACGGCTCGACCGACACGAACGCCTGCAAAATGCAGCGCTATCTGGAGCTTATCGGGCTCTACAAACACAAGCAGGTGTTCGAGGGCAAGCGCACGAAGGTGTTCGACTACGTGTCGCAATACTTCGAGCCGCGGGGCCTGACGAAGAAGCAATACGAGCAGCACGGGGCCCACGCCCTGGCGGGGGCGATGCGCACCGCGAGCAGTGTGCTGAGCAAGCTGAGCATCGGGCCCATCAAAGAGGTGTTCTTGCCCGCCGCGTCGGCCCTGCAAAAGGCCGCCGCCGCCGAGGACAAACAGGGCGACGTGATCGACCTGTTTCTGCCCTTCATCGCCGAGAACGACTGGGTGTTTTCCTGCGCGAACACGCGGGAGGCCATCGCGCGCATGCCCGCCGAAGAGCAGGCGTTGTTCTATTGGGAGCCCGAGAAAATCGATTGGCGCACCTGGATGTACGACATCCACCTGCCCGGCCTCGAAAAGTGGGTGATGCCCGAGATCGAGGAGCGCTTGCGGCGGGAGACGAAGCCGCTCCGGCGCTACGACACGCTGCTCGACTTGGTCGACGAAATGGCCGAGAGGCACGACCACGCGCTGTCGTTGCAAGAGCTGACCAGCGAAGGTTTGTCTCGGACAACCTTCCGCGAGGTGCGCGCGGCTTCCTTCCGCGTCGCGGCGCGGCTCACCAAATTGGGCGTCAAAAAGGGTGATCGCGTGATCGTGTCGGGGCACAACCGACCCGCGTGGCCCATGGCCTACTTCGGTATCTTGCGCGCGGGCGCCGTGGCGGTGCCGGTGGATCCGGGCCTGGAGGCCGCGCAGCTCGCGAACATCATTCGTTCGAGCGGCGCGCGCGTGGCGATGTGGGGCTCGGAGGTCGACGACAAGGGAGGCGCCGGGGCGCGCTCTTTGTGCCCCGAGCTGTGGGTGCTCGACCTGGCCGACGTGGCGAGCCTGCCCGAGGGGCCCCACGAGCCCGCGTACACGACCGAAGACGAGGCGCTCTTGAACGCCGTGCGGCCCGAGAGCGCAGACATCGCGAGCGTGATTTATACCAGCGGAACCACCGGCGATCCGAAGGGCGTGATGCTCTCGCACGAGAACTTCACCTCCCTGCTCGCGTCGTTGGCGGCGCTGTTTCCGCTCACCGAAAACGATCGCGTGCTGAGCGTCTTGCCGTTGCACCACACGTTCGAGTTTGCGTGTGGGCTATTGCTCCCGTTCTCGCGCGGCTCGCGGATCTTGTACCTGGGCGAGGTGTCCCCCGAGCGGCTCACCGACGGCCTCGCCAAGGGCCGCGTCACCGCGATGGTGGGCGTGCCCGCGCTCTGGCAACTGCTCGAACGGCGCATCTTGGCGCGCATCGCCGAGCGCGGTCCGCTGGCCGAAAAAGCCTTCGATTTGGGCATGGAAGTGAACCGCGTCTTGGGCCGCAAGACGGGCCTCGACGCGGGGCGTGTGTTCTTCGGCGTGGTGCACAAGGGCCTCGGCGGGCATGTGCGCCACTTGATTTCGGGGGGCGCCGCGCTGCCCAAGGACACCGCGAAGGTGTTTGCGGGGCTCGGACTGCACCTCTCCGAGGGCTACGGCCTGACCGAGGCGTCGCCGGTGCTCACCGTCGCCAAGGCGACACCCGGCATGAAGGCCGGGCACGTGGGCAAGCCCATCCCGGGCGTGGAGCTGAAGATCGACAACGCCGACGCGCAAGGCGTGGGCGAGATCCTCGC
>CAYLJT010001139.1:0-1908 GCA_964383995.1 uncultured Polyangiaceae bacterium | reverse complement strand
CGACGATCTCGAGCGCCAGAAGGGCGCCGTCTGGACGCTCCCGCCCGCGCGCGAGGACGGCCTTTTGTTGCGCGTGGAGGGGCCCGCAGTGGCGCTGTTTACGGCGGCCGCCTGGGTGGAGTCGCGGGTGTTTCGCGGGGGTCACCTTCCCCTCCCCAACCTCGATTTCTGGCGTTCGTCCGCCGAGCGAGCGCGGCGCGCGAAGGGAGACTTCGATCTGACCTGCCTCGACGGTCCGGTGGCGTTCGTGTCCTTCGGCATCGATCCCGTGGCGCTCCACACCCTGCGTTGGAAGTGGCTGGAGGGGCTCGGCTGCCCGGAGCCCCATGTCTGGGACATTTTGGAGGTGGCGCACGGGCCCTTGCAGGGCGCTCGCGAGCGCAATCTTCCCTTTGTCGCCTTCGTGCCCGATGGCAAGGCGGGCGAGGCGCTGATCCCGATCCTCCAAGGCGCGCTCGACCCCGCGCGCCAGCCGCTGCTCGTGCTGCGCTCGCCCCTGCGTTGGCCGCTCGCCATGGTCGATTTCGACCTCCAGCTCAACGCTCTGTTGCTCGACATCCTGACCGCGCGCCCGCGTCCGCTGGGCCTGCCAGCGGGGCCGGAAGAAGCGCTCTACCGCCTCGACGGCGCCCATGGTAGGTCCCCATCATGACATCCGACTACGAACTCTACTATTGGCCCTTCATCCAGGGCCGCGGCGAGTTCATCCGGCTCGCCTTCGAGGCCACCTCGACGCCCTACGTGGACGTGGCGCGTCTCCCCGTCGGTGAGGGCGGAGGGGTCCCTTCCATCCTTGCCTTCATCCATGGCGAGAAGGAAGGCCTCCTGCCCTTTGCGCCGCCCTTCCTGAAGCATGGAGCGTTGGTCATCGCGCAGGTGGCCAATATCCTCGCCTACCTCGCGCCGCGGCTGTCTTTGGTGCGCGACGACGAGGCCAGTCGCCTCGCGGCGCATCAGCTCCAGCTCGGCATCACCGACCTCGTGGCCGAGATCCACGACACCCACCATCCCATCGGCACGAACCTCTACTACGAAGACCAAAAGCCCGAGGCAAAGCGCCGCGCGGGGTCGTTCCTGAACGAGCGTCTCCCCAAGTTTCTAGCCTATTTCGCCAAGGTGCAAGAGCGCAATGGGGCGGGTCAGGGGCTCTATCTCACGGGCCCTTCGCTGAGCTACGTCGACCTCTCCATGTTTCAGGTCTTCGCCGGACTGAGCTACGCGTTTCCGCGGGCGTCCGAGCAGATTCTGCCGCGTTATCCCGGCCTCGTGGCGCTCCACGCGCACGTCGAAGCGCTCCCCGCCGTGGCCGCCTACCTGACGTCTCCCCGGCGCCTTGCGTTCAACGAGCACGGCCTGTTTCGCCGCTACCCGGAGCTCGACATTTCGAGCTAAAAAGCGATTTCAACGGGGAGAGCGTGTGGTAGTCTGCGCGCCCTCCCATGAAAATACACGAGTACCAAACCAAGCAAATCTTCGCGAAATACGGCATCCCCGTCCCGAAGGGGGAGGCCACCCAGAGCGCCGCCGACGTGCCTGCCATCGCCGAACGGCTGATGAAGGAAACGGGCGCTGGCGTGGTGGTCGTGAAGGCCCAGATTCACGCCGGAGGCCGGGGCAAGGGAGGCGGTGTCAAGCTCGCCAAGTCGGCCGCCGAGGCTGGGGAGATTGCCTCGAAAATGCTGGGCATGCAGCTCGTGACCATCCAAACGGGTCCCGAGGGTCAAAAGGTCCGCAGGCTGTACATCGAACAGGGCCTCGGCATCGAACGCGAGCTGTACCTCGCGATGTTGATCGACCGGGAACGCCGCCGCGTCGCGCTGATGGCCTCCACGGAAGGCGGCATGGACATCGAGAAGGTGGCCCACGACACGCCCGAGAAGATCGTCACCGTACACATCGATCCGTTGA
>CAYLJT010001138.1:0-1909 GCA_964383995.1 uncultured Polyangiaceae bacterium | reverse complement strand
GTCAGCCTTTGCCTGGCGGGGCGATCGGACCGGTATGTGCGGGGCCTCTCCGACTTCCGCTTCGGTGAACAAGATGCCTGGTACACCACCTTCGCCGACGCTGTCGAAAGGGCCGCCGCAGGCGCGGCAGAATTGATGCAGCACGTGGAGGTCCTCAAAGAACGATGGCGGCGGGCGGCGGGTGGGCCGCGATCCGACTCGGCGGCAAGCAAGCTCATTGACGTGCTGGCCGGAGTTCCCATCCTCGACGTGCGGACGGCGCAAGAGCTCTTGGGCGTGTCTGATGAGGCCGCACGCATAGCCATCCAGCGGTTGGAAGAAGCAGGCGTGCTTCTCCCCATGAAGACCGACAAGCGCAGTCGAGCATGGGAGTGTGTGGGCCTATTCGCGCTCCTCGACGCCTTCGAGCGCAGCATGGCTGAGCCGGCGCGGGCACCCCGAAGGACATCCGGACGCGGTCCCTCCGTGCGCTAGGCTGCGTCCAATAGGTCTGCCGACGGTCAGTCGATGGCGTCTGCGCGGCGCTCCACGAAGGTTGTGTGTGCGCCGACTGTGCAGATATCCCCGAGTGCGGCGGAGGGAGCGGGGGCGCGGGTGGCGGCTCCAGCGGGAGCTGAGTCGTGGCGGGAAAAACGGGCTCGGGGCGAAGTGCTCGGCCGGAAGCCAAGCGCTTGCTCGCGGCCGCGACGCCGTTCGGATTCAGACTCAGAAGGGCGAAGCGAGCTTGTTCCTGAGCTGTGGCCGCCGATGTCAGCGCGAGGTACTTATCCGACCCAGCGCGCTCGCAGCCAAGGTGGCTGTTCGCCCCCACGCGTTGTGCGACCGCGCGGCCCACGTCGACTCCCCGGACCTTCCCGAGCTAGACTTCGCCAGCGAGGGCGGATAGGCACTCAAAAAGCCTCAGCGGATAGGCACTCAAAAAGCCTCACGACTCGCACGCGGGCGCGCTCAGGGGCCGAGGACGCGTCCAACGGACCGGGGCAGGGCTCGGCCCACGCTTTTCGCCGCGAAAAGCACGCACCTCCGCACAGCATCGGCGAGCTCCGACGCGACGTTGCCCCGTCCAAGCCAGAGCCTTGCGGCTACGCGTAGACTGGCATGGGGTCCGCGTCGAAGAGCGTCGGTGACCTCGCGCGGGCTCTCACCGGCGGCGTCGTGGGCAGCCCGAGGCTCGAAAAGAGCGGCGCGATGGCCTCCCGCTCGGTGACCAGCGCGATAAAGCGCAGACGCCCGCCGCACGGACAAGTCAGCGCATCCAGGTCGTATGTGCGCCGCAGCAGCGTCGCCCAATCGAGCCACGGCTTGGGTGGCGCCGCGCCGAGCAGCTCTCCTCGTTTCCTACCCACCGCCGTCGCGGTCTCCGCGACTTCCGCCCCCACGGCGAGCAGCGCTCTCGCGAGGCCCACGTCCACACGCTCTGGGCTCGGCGTCCGCTCCGCTTTCGCGACTTTCGCCGCCTTGCCCGCTTCTGCCTCCTCCAGCTCGCCGCCCGCCCAACAACATACCTCCTCGCGCGGCGGCCCCGGCGCTCGCGCCACGATGGCTTTGCGTAGGCCATGGGCGGGTGCAAACAGCCCCCCATAGCGCACGAGCGGATAGCGCGGCGGCGCCGCCGCGCCCATGCAGGTCTTCATCGGCCATCGCACCGCCGATATGAAGCGCGCGGAGGCGCTTGGTGCTGCGTTGTTCGCGGCGACCTGCGCGAGAGTTTCGAATGAACTAGGTGGGACGGGCTCGTGGCTGGCGACCACTTGCTCGATGGCGGTGTTGAAGTCGCTCCGCAGCCTAATCTTACCATCGGTGGTGTTATGCAGATTGTCGCCGCATAACATTCCACATTTCTTTCCGCCCCAACCTTGCCATCCCTCTTGCCATGCCTAAGAGCGGGGCATGCCGACTTTGGAGCACA
>CAYLJT010001137.1:0-1919 GCA_964383995.1 uncultured Polyangiaceae bacterium | reverse complement strand
CAGCCGTGGAGGACCGATGACAACGATCTCACTGACGGTGAATCGGAAGGCGATTACCGCCGACGTCGAAGCGAGGACGCTCCTCGTGGAGCTCTTGCGTGAGCACCTAGGCCTGACGGGGACCCACGTCGGCTGCGACACGAGCCAATGCGGCGCGTGCGTGGTGATGGTGGACGGCGTTTCGGTGAAGAGCTGCTCCATGCTCGCGGTCGAGGCCGATGGCGGCGACGTGACCACCATCGAAGGCCTCGCCGAGGGCGGGAAGCTGCACCCGATGCAGCAGGCCTTTCACGAGTGCCACGGCCTCCAATGCGGGTTTTGCACGCCGGGCATGGTCATTTCGGCGGTCGACCTGTTGAAGCGCAACCGCACGCCGAGCGAGACCGAGGTTCGCGCGTGGCTCGAGGGCAACATCTGCCGCTGCACGGGCTACCACAACATCGTCAAGGCCGTGCTCTCGTGCGCGGACACCATGAACGCGAAGGAGGCCACATGAGCATCGAGGCCAAGGGGCTCATCGGCGCCTCCGTTCCGCGCAAGGAAGATCGGCGTTTTCTCGTCGGCGCGGGCCGCTATACCGACGACATGAAGCGCCCCGGCGAGACCCACGCGGTGCTCGTCCGTTCGCCCTACGCGCACGCCAAAATCATCTCCATCGACACCTCCAAGGCCGCGGCTTCGCCCGGCGTTTTGGCGGTCTACACGGGCGCCGATCTGGCGGCCGACAAGGTCGGGGGCATCCCCTGCGGTTGGCAGGTCAAGAGCAAAGATGGCTCGCCCATGGTCGAGCCTCCGCACCCGGCGCTGGCCCTCGATACGGTTCGCCACGTGGGTGATCAGGTGGCCCTCGTCGTGGCCGAAACCAAGGCCCAAGCCAAGGCTGCGGCGGGCCTGGTCGAGGTCGACTACGACCCGCTCCCCGCGGTCGCGACGATCGCCGACGCGGTGGCCGAGGGCGCGCCCCTCGTCTGGGAGCAGGCCCCCAACAACACTTGCTTCGACTGGCACCTCGGCGAAAAAGGCCCGGTCGACGAGGCGTTTTCGAAGGCCTTCAAGATCGTCGAGATCGAGGTGGTCAACAATCGCGTGATCCCCAACGCGATGGAGCCGCGCTCGGCGATCGGCGAGTACGACGCCGCCGGCGACGTCCTCACACTCTACACGACGAGCCAAAATCCGCACCTGATCCGGCTGCTTTTGGGCGCCTTCGTGCTTGGCGTGCCGGAGCACAAGCTGCGTGTCGTGGCCCCCGATGTGGGCGGTGGCTTCGGCTCCAAGATCTATCACTACGCCGAAGAGGCGCTCGTCGTGTGGGCCGCTCGCAAGCTCAATCGCCCCGTCAAGTGGACGGCGGAGCGCTCCGAGTCGTTCCAAAGCGATGCTCACGGGCGCGACACCGTGATGCGCGCGAAGCTCGCCCTCGCTGAAGACGGCACCTTCCTCGCGATGCACGTGCACAACACGGCGAACATGGGCGCGTACCTCTCCACCTTCGCGCCGGCCGTGCCCACCTATCTGTCCGGCACGCTGATGGCGGGCGTCTACAAAACCCCGGCGATTTACGTCGAAGTGCGCGCGATCTTCTCGCATACGACGCCCGTCGACGCGTACCGGGGCGCGGGTCGGCCCGAGGCCACCTACCTGATCGAGAGGCTGGTCGACAAAGCGGCGTACGCCATGGGCATGGACCGCTTGGAGATCCGCAAGAAGAACTTCATCCGCGAGTTCCCCTATCAAACGCCGGTCGCGCTGGCCTACGACACGGACGACTACGACGCCACGTTGGCCATGGCGTTGGAGAAGAACGACCACCAAAACTACGCCAAACGCAAGGCCGAAACCGAGAGCCGCGGCAAGCTGCGGGGCATCGGCTACACGACCTACCTCGAAGCTTGCGGCATCGCGCCGTCGGCCTTGGT
>CAYLJT010001136.1:0-1922 GCA_964383995.1 uncultured Polyangiaceae bacterium | reverse complement strand
CAGTCTCAAACGGGTCGTTCTTGCGGCGTTGCTGCTAACCGCCTGCTCGCCGGAGTCGGCCAACACCACGGACCACGGTCCCACAGGCGTCGCGCTGGAAGCCGCCCTGGCCGAGCAAATCGGGGAGGTTGACACGCCGCTGTTGCGCCGTCCCTCGTCCTGGGCATTTTTCGGTCCACGTGCTGCGCGAACACCACATGAAGGGCGCCGGCGGCTCGACGAAGCTGCAATGTCCAGGTTCTTGAAGGGTGGAGCCGGTGGCGTTCATGGTTCGGCGAGGCGGCGGGTGAGGCTTTTTGACAAGGTGCTAGAGCTTCGTCAGGCCGCGCCGTTCGGGCTCGGGGGACCTACGCCTTCCACCTTGCGGTAGACGACGTAGGAGTAAACCACCGAGAACAGCGACGCGAACACCAGGGTGCCAATCATGATCGTCGGCCCCAGTCCGAGCAGGGCAGTCACGACCGAGATGAGGCCCGCTAGCACGAAGAGCTTGCCTCCCACGCGGTGGGTGCGCAGCCAAACCTCCTCGCTGGCCAACGTCCAGGGCGTGCGGATGCCGACGAAGAAGTTCCTTGTAACCTTACCCATGAGGTTGCCGATTACCATCAAGAGCAATCCGACGCCGACCGGCACCACGACGCCGATGTTGACCGCGACGCCCGTGGCGGCGAGGGTGGTGACCAGGCTGATCCCCGCCAGCAAGGCTACCACCGCGGTGACGATGGTCTGGTAAGCCCGCCGAAAGCGGTCCATGTCAAACCCCTTGGGGGAGATGCGGCCGACCGCCACGAGCAGCGTCCACACCCCGAGCGTCAACAGCGGTGCCAGGAACGGCCCGAGGGGCTTGGCCATGGCGTCGTCCACGTTGCCCTGGACATTCCAATGGATGGGCACCTCGTTCGGCATCTGACCGTACAAGGCCGCCGCAGCGATGAAGGCTAAGGCGGTGAGGGCCAGGCTGACGATGTTTTCCCTGAGCAGCTTCATGTTGACCTCTCTTTTTGAAACAGATCGAGAAAGACCGTGGCGACGTCCTCGAACACGCTGGTGTTGAGGGAGTACACAATCTGCTGACCGCGACGCTCGGACCGGACAAGCTCCGCCGCTTTGAGGACGTTGAAGTGATGGGACAACGACCCCTTGGTGATGGAGAAGGCCTCGGCGATTTCTCCCGCCGAGAGCGAGCCGGCCTTGAGCAGCTTCAGAATTTTGCGACGCTGTGGATCGGCGAGCGCCTTGAACAGCTCTTGATCGGGCTCGGGCATAACGATATCTCCCGCAAAAAGAGCGGCGCGGCGGACATTTTGATGAACGTCAAAATAACGGCCCCGGGGAGTCTGTCAAGGGTGAGTCGGTCGTTTTCGAGCTGGCGGTTCTTCCACCATGCCACGCAGGCGCTCGAGGGCCCGATCCCAGCTCAGCGACACCGCGTCGAGGTAGGCGCGGGCCTCGTCGATGCGCCGCGAGTCGAGCGCGTAGAGCACCTCGCGACCTTGCTTTTCGCGGGTAACCAGGCCGGCACCTTCCAACACCTGCAGGTGCTTGACGATGGCCTGACGGCTGACCTTCGCGCCGTCGGAGAGCGCCGTGGCCGACGACGAGCCTCCTGCGCCGAGCTTCTGTACGACCGAGAGCCGCGTGCGGTCGCCGAGCGCGAAGAACATGTCCGCCGCGGCCTGATCACGTGCCTTCGACATACCTTTTCACGTTCTCGGCCTGCGCCGACCAACCACCCTCGTTCATGCGGAAGGCCCGCAGGCGCCGATGGGCAGGCACCTTCTCGAAGCCGGACTCCACGATGGTCAACCGCGTCCCTTCGGGCACGGGCTCCAGCATAAATTCCACCAGCGTGGTGGGCTCGTTGTCGAGATCGGCCTCGGCGTCGACGCCGTAAGGAATCCAGCGGAAGCTGAAGTAGCGCT
>CAYLJT010001135.1:0-1923 GCA_964383995.1 uncultured Polyangiaceae bacterium | reverse complement strand
CGCGGGCTGGAAAAAAGGCCGATCCGGTGCTGCGAAGCTTGCTGCTCGCGCCCGACGAGTTCTCCAGCATCGTCGTCGCGATGACGCTCGTGGAGCGTTGGCTCACGGGCAAGGGCTCCGAGAGCGCCTTCGCCGAACTGCAAGAAATCGCCGAAGACGGCCGGCACATCGTGCGCTTTGGGTTGGTCGCCGCGCTGCGCCATTGGATAACGCAGGGCGGCAGCGCCGCCATCGAGGCGATGAGCGCCATGATGGATGGCTACCTGCACGCGCACCTGGTGCTCGAAGCGCTGGCCGATCGGCACATGCTCGACGCCATGCCCGACGCGGGGCCCGTGCTCGCGCGGCTCGACGAGGCCTTTCGATTGGCCGATGAATCGCCGCGGGCCGCCGAGCGCTCCCAGGGGCTGCGCCTGTTGCGACGGGATTTGCCGAGCCAAATCGCCTTGTTTGCGGCGCGCTACCCGGAGGTCATGGAGTGGCTCACGGAGCACTTGCAGGCGAGCCGCCCCGAGACGCGCGAAGTGCTCGGCGCGACCATCGCCGTGCTGCGCAAGAAGTCGATGTCGAACGCCGAAGCGGACCGCTTGACGAAGCTGTTCGAAGGCGGCGCCAAGCCGCCGCGCGACCCCTCGCGCATCGTGAAGGGCACGCGCAAACGCAGCCGCGGACGTTGAGCGCGCGGGATGCTTTACAACTAAAGGATCAGCGAAAACCCTAGGGTTTGCACGAAGGACGCGCTGATCGGCGGCATCGGTCCGACGGCCAGACGATGGCCCGAGGCGTCGATGGTCTGCATGCCTGCCCAGCTCTCGTCTTCTTGATCGATGGCAACGGAGACCGTGGACTCGACGTCGATGGCGAGCCACTCGGGGATGACGTCGTAGGAGCCGCCGATGCCGAAGGGCACTTCGAGGAACGAATCGGCGCGCTCGCGTACGACGAAGCTTGATTGCCCGGGCGGCGTGACCTCCATGCGCCCAAGCTCCAGGCGGCCCCAGCCGAAACCCGCTGCGAGCCAAACGCGCAACCGTTCGTGGATGGGCCAGGTGGGCGTGAGGCGCGCGCCGAAGGCGTAGGTGTCGAGCTTGTCGGTGTCGAGCTGGCCGTCGAGGCCGAGCGAGCCCGCGGGCAGGCTGACCGTGTGGCTCGACGCCACGAAGTAGCCGCTGAAGCCCAAATAGCGCGCGAGCATGATGCGCCCGTGAACGCTGAAGCCCAGGGCGGGATCGTAGGAAGGGTCCGCGCCGGTGCCGGCGGTGCCGTTCTCGGCGAAGCGAAACACGAAGGCCGCGTCGATGCCGAAGTCGATGTGCCTCGTGAAGGGCAGGCCTTCCGAGGCCGTGATTTCGAGGGGTGCGGGGCGCGGCGGCAGCTTGTCCTCGGGCGCCTCGGGGGCCGCCGGAGGGGCCTCTTCGGCGGCGCTTTCGACGGAAACCAACGTCGCTGCGAAGAGCAGCGCGAGGGCCGCAAACGAAGGGGCTGAACGGGACGCCATCGGAGGCGCGGAGCCTATCTCAAAGCCCGTGAGCGGGTCACTCGACGGTGACCGTTTTGGCGAGATTGCGCGGTTGATCGACGTCGTTGCCCTTCAGCGTGGCGACGAAATAGGCAAGAAGCTGGAGCGGCACGACCGTGACGAGCGGCAGCGTGACGTCGGGCATCTTCGGGATCCAAACCACGTGCTGGGCGAGGGCGAGGATGTCGTCGTCGTCGCGCGTGGCGACGGCGATCACCTGGCCTTCGCGGGCGCAGACCTCTTGCACGTTGGAGAGGGTCTTTTCGTATTGGTTGTCCTTCGGGCACACGACGACAACGGGCAGGGTCTCGTCGATCAGCGCGATGGGGCCGTGCTTCATTTCGCCGGCGGCGTAGCCCTCGGCGTGGACGTAGCTGATCTCCTTCATCTTCAGCGCACCCTCG
>CAYLJT010001134.1:0-1925 GCA_964383995.1 uncultured Polyangiaceae bacterium | reverse complement strand
CGTCCACGTGACGCAGGCCCTCGGCTCGGTGTGCATCCCCGCGAGCTCCAACCCCCCGACCCTCGTGCTCGGCGCCAACCTCGTGGCGTCGCCCCGCGAAGACGTTCGCGACGCGCTGATTCACCGCGCGCTCAAGATCATTTCGCAAAACGTCGCCGCCCTCTCACGCACCGCGCCGATCGACCTCTGGCCCCTGATGGCGGCCTATCTCAAGGCGTTTTCGCCCACCTGGACGCCCCCCGCGGTCGATGCCGCCAAGCTCACCGACTACTACGGCAAGGTCACACGCGCCCTGCGCGAACGCAGCGATCCGCAGCTTGGCCTGCTCGCCGCCGAAGTCATCGGCAGCCTTGGCAACCGCGCGTCGACGCTCAACACCGCGGTCAATGGTTGGGGCGAACGCGTCGCATTGCTCGCGGTCGGCGACCTCAACGCGGTCCTCACGGGCATCGCCTGGGCCTCGGGCAATCCGAATGCCCCGCCCGCATCCGGCAAAGACCGCCTCACCTGGATCAGCCGCAACGCAGGCGCCCGCGATCTCGTCGTGTTCGCCGTAAGCGACGCCTTCGCCGAGGCCCGCGCGCGCGTCGGCGCGTCCGTCAAGGCATAGCGCAACGTGAGCCCCTACGGCCAAGAGGTCTTTCTCCATCAGCTCCTCGGCAAGGCCCTCGCGGCCAAGGCGAGCGACGTTCATCTGAAGGTCGGTCAGCCGCCAGGTGCGCGCGTCCTCGGCGAAATGGTCTATTTCCGCGTCGACAAAATCCGCGCGGAAGACACCGAAGCCGTGGCCCGCGTGCTCCTCGCGCGGCACCCCGCCCGCGAGCAGCTCGACGGGCTGCAAGAGCTCGACACAAGCTACGACGTTGCAACGATGGGACGCTTCCGCGTCAACATCTACCGTCAACGAGGCTCGTTGGCGGTCGTGATGCGCTACATCCCGGCCACGATCCCGACCATCGACTCGCTATCGCTGCCCTCGCCCGTTCGTCACTTGGCCGAGCGCGAGCGCGGCTTGGTGCTCGTCGTCGGCGCCACCGGCTCGGGCAAAAGCACCACCTTGGCCGCGATGATCGGCCACATCAACAAGCACTCGGCCAAGCACATCGTCACCATCGAAGACCCCATCGAGTTCGTTCACGCCGACGAGAAATCCAGCATCAGCCAGCGCGAAATTGGCTCCGACACGGGCACCTTCGCCAGCGCGCTGCGGGCCGCGATGCGCCAAGATCCCGACGTCATTTTGGTGGGCGAGATCCGTGACGCAGAGACCATGGAGGTCGCGCTGCAAGCGGCCGAAACAGGCCATTTGGTGCTCTCCACCGTGCACACCCCCGACGCCACCCGCACGGTCTACCGCATGCTCTCGCTCAGCAAGGGCATCGCCGACGTGCGCGAGCGCATCGCCGACACCCTGCAGGGCATCCTGGCCCAGCGCCTCCTCCCAAAGCGCGATGGCTCCGGTCGCATCTTGGCCCTCGAAGTGCTCATCGGCTCGGGCACCGTGCGCGAATCCATCAAGCGCCCCGAGAACAACCCAAGCCTGCGCGAGCTCATGGAAAAGGGCGTCACGCCCTACGGCATGCAGACCTTCGACATGCACGTGCGCCAGCTCGCCGCGGCGGGCGTCATCGACAAAGAGCAAGCCCGCGCCGCGGGCGGCTTCTAGCTCCAGCGCACGAGCGCGCCTTCCCATCCCATCCCCACGCGGAACTTCGCGCCGAATCGTGCGCTCCGCTCACCACGTCGCCGAGCGCACGCAGCGAAAGCCTCCGTCCGCGAACCGATAGTCGTGGTCGAAGCTTGTCCGAGACGTCGTGGTCAGCGAGGCCGCGCCGTACATGAAGCTACCGCCGCGCATCACCACCGGCCGCTACAAGAGCACACGCTGCGAATTGCGCTGCCCGGACCCAAGCTGCAATCCCTAC
>CAYLJT010001133.1:0-1925 GCA_964383995.1 uncultured Polyangiaceae bacterium | reverse complement strand
CCGCTCCGAAGCCATCCTGGACCGCATGCGCCGCGGCGAAATCGACGTCCTCGTGGGCACCCAGATGGTGACCAAAGGGCACGATCTGCCCCGCGTCACCCTGGTTGGCGTGCTCAACGCCGATGGCGCGCTGTCGTTGCCCGATTTTCGCGCGGCCGAGCGCACCTTCGCGTTGTTGGTGCAGGTCGCGGGGCGCGCCGGTCGTCACGATTTGCCCGGCCGCGTGCTCATCCAGACACGCACGCCCGAGCACCCGGCGATCTCCCTCGCCGCGCGCCACGACGTCGAGGCCTTCTTGCGCAAAGAGCTCGGCGAGCGCCACGAGGCCCACTACCCGCCCCGCGCACGCCTCGCCCTGCTGCGGCTCGATGCGGTCGACGAAGGCGTCGCCCGCGCCGCCGCCGAAGAGCTCGCGCGACGCGCCCGCACCACGCAACAAGTCCTCGATCGTCAGGTCGAGGTGATGGGCCCAGCCCCGGCGCCGATCGCGCGTTTGCGCGGCCGTTTTCGCTTCCGCGTCATGCTGCGTGGCGTGGACCGGGCTCCCCTACGCTCGGTCCTGCGCGACCTGCTGATCGCTAGAAAACAAACGGACCGCCGGGTCCACGTCGTCTTCGATGTGGACCCGGTGTCGATGCTTTGAGCTCCAACGTTTGACGTTGGCTCAGTCGAGCTCGAACTTCTCTTTGTAGTCTTCCTTGAGCGCCGGATCCTGATCCTCTTTGCGGAGGAAGCAGTTACCTACCGCGAGGCACTCGATCTCAGTGCCCATGAAGCAGCGGAAGGCGTCTTCGGGCGTGTTGACGATGGGCTCGCCGCGCACGTTGAAGCTCGTGTTCACGATGACGGACGAGCCCGTCTTCTCTTTGAACTTCGAGATCACCGCGTGATAGCGGGGATTTGTCTCCTTGTGCACGGTCTGGATGCGCGCCGAGTAGTCGACGTGGGTGATGGCCGGCAGATCCGAGCGAGGAACGTTGAGCTTCTCGATGCCGAAGAGCTTCTCCTGTTCGGGCGTCATGGCGATGCGGCGGCTCTCGAGCACATCCGCCACGAGCAACATGTACGGGCTGTCGCCAGTATGATCGAAGTAAAGCCCCACGTCCTCGCGCAACACACTGGGCGCGAAGGGACGGAACGACTCGCGGTATTTGACCTTGAGGTTCAGCGTCTTTTGCATCGAAGGCGAACGCGCGTCGCCCAAGATGGAGCGGCCGCCGAGGGCCCGAGGACCAAACTCCATGCGACCTTGCATCCAGCCAAGCGCCTTCTCTTCGGCAAGGGCCTGCGCGCAGGCGTCGATGGTGCCGTCGTCATCGAGCACCGTGAACTTGGCTTTAGCCGCCGTAAGGCGCTGCTCGATGTCTTTTTGCTCGTAGACCGGACCGAGGTACGAGCCCTTCATGAGGTCGTGTGTGCCGTCGACCTTGCGCGCGCCGCCCTTGAACAGGTGGTAGGCGCCGAGGGCCGCGCCGAGCGCGCCACCAGCATCGCCAGCGGCCGGCTGAATCCACAAGCCATCGAAGTGCTTGGCCCGAAGGATCTTGCCGTTTGCCACGCAGTTCAGCGCAACGCCGCCTGCCATGCACAGGTTCTTGACGCCCGTCTCCTTGGCCAACGCCTTGGTCAGGTTCAAGACCACCTCTTCGAGGATGATCTGCACCGCCAGGGCGAGATCCATGTGGCGCTGGGTGAGCTGCTCCTTGTCGGGCTTACGCGCAGGTCCACCGAAGAGCTCGGCGAACTTGTCGTTCGTCATCGTGAGGCCCGTGCAGTAGTCGAAGTAGTCCTGATTGAGCCGGAACGACCCATCGGGCTTCATGTCGATGATGTGCTTGCGGGCCAGATCCACGAACTTCTGCGCACCGGCCTTGTCGCCGTAGGGCGCGAGCCCCATCACCTTGTATTCGCCCGAATTCACCTTG
>CAYLJT010001132.1:0-1926 GCA_964383995.1 uncultured Polyangiaceae bacterium | reverse complement strand
CCTTTGGCATGATCGCCGAAGCCGAGCAACGTCACATGGATGCCGTCGGCACGTTGGTCAGCCGCTACGACCTCGACGACCCGATCCTCGACAAAGCGAGCGGTGAATTTGCCTCGCCCAGCATGGCGGCCCTGTACGGCGAGCTGGTGGCCAAGGGTGAGCTGTCGGTGGTCGATGCCCTGCGCGTCGGCGCGGAGATCGAAGAGCTCGACATCCAGGATCTGGACAATAGCCTCGCTGTCTCGGACCAAACGGACCTGGACAACGTCTTTTCCAACCTGCAGCGCGGCTCGCGCAACCACCTGCGGGCCTTCGCGTCGGAGCTCGCCAGCCACGGCGCGAGCTACGAGCCCCGCCACCTGACGGTCGACGCGTACAACGCCATCGTGGAGAGCCCCGTGGAGAGGGGTCACCGCTGACGCTCTCACCGCCCACGTCGAAGAAAGAACGGCGCCCATCGTTGACCTGCCATCGGCGTACGGGAAGAAGGCGACGGTTGCGATCGGAGGCGGATCTGTGTAGGGGTAGGGCTTCGGGTCCGGAGTGCCCCACGTGCCAATCACCCGCCGCCGTCTGAACCTGTTCGACGTGATCTGCATCGGCGTGAACGCCACCGTGGGCTCGGGGGTCTTCGCCCTGCCCGACGATCTGTACCGCGAAATGGGAGGTTTTTCTCCCCTCGCCTTCTTGGCCTGCGCCTGCTTGCTCATGCCCGTCTCGATGTGCATGGCCGAGCTCGCGTCACGCACCGAAGAGACGGGCGGCCCCTACCTGTACGCGCGGCTTGCCTTCGGGCCCCGGGTGGGCTTCTTCGTGGGCTGGTATTGCTGGATCGCGACCCTGGTGAGCTGGGCTGCGGTCACCACCCTGTTCGTCGAGATCGTCGGCATCCACGGCACGCCCGCCAAGGCCCTCGGGGCCGCGATGATCCTGATCCTTGGGGGCATCAACTACCTCGGCGTCAGGCCCGGCGCGGCGCTCGTCAACCTGGCCACCATCGCGAAGATCGCCGCGGTGTTCACCTTCATCGGCGTCGGCATCTTCCAGATCGACGGCGGGCGGCTGGGCGGAGCGACGCCGAGCTTGGGTCAGGTGGGCACCGGCGTCTACCTCGCGCTCTTCCCTCTGCAGGGCTTCGAGGTGGCCCCGGTCGCCGCCGGCGAGACCCAGAATCCGCGCCGCGCGGTCCCCCTCGGGACCCTGGGATCCCTGCTGTTCTCGGGGCTTCTTTACGTGGTCGTGCAGGCGGTGCTGGTGGGATCTTACCCCGGCCTCGGGCGCGAGACCGACACGCCTCTCTACGAGGCGGCCCGCTACATCGGGCCTGGCGTGGCCATCGTCGTGCTCCTCGGAAGCATGATCTCCACGGGCGGCTTCACCGCCGGCAGTGCGCTGGGCTCACCCCGTTACGCGGAGGCCATGGCCAAAGACGGAACCTTCCCCAAGGCCCTCGCGAATATCCACCCGCGCTACGGCACCCCCCACGTCGCGATCCTGGCCACCACGCTGCTCTCCGCCCTCCTGGTGTTGCCCTTCGACTACCGCATGCTGGTCGGCGCCACCAACGTGACGGTGGTCGTGCAATACGTATTTTCGTGCCTCGCCGTGCCCGCCCTCCGCAAGAAGGAGGCCCTCCATCCCGGCCGCTTTCGGGTCCCCGGCGGGCCGATCTTGCCATGGGTAGGTGCGCTCGGCGCCGCCGCCCTGCTTTTGGCTGTGAACGCCGCCGAGTGGACGTTTGCGGGCGCGTCGTTGGCGGTGGGAGCAGCCGTGTACGCCTGGGCGCGCCGCACGTCCGAGACACGCGCGCGCTAGCCGCTGCCTCGGGCGCGGAGCTGTGCTCAGAACCGCATGTGGAACTGCAGCATGATGCTGGGGCCGCCCTTGTCCCAGCCGGGCTTGACGCTGAAGGTGCCCTTCTCTCCC
>CAYLJT010001131.1:0-1929 GCA_964383995.1 uncultured Polyangiaceae bacterium | reverse complement strand
GTTGGGCGGCGGCTGGCGGCTGCACCGGCGGCGACGGCGGTGGGGGCGGTGCCGGCGGGACGAGCGCCTCCAGCACGAGCTCGGGCCAAGGCGGAACACCGGTGATGTGCACGTCGAGCCTCGACTGCCCCAACACCGGTAGCCCGTGCATCCTCCGCGTTTGCGCGGGGGGATTTTGCGATACGAAGCTCGTCGATCAGGGGACCTCCGTGGGGCTCCCCGACGGCGACTGCAAGGGACTCGTTTGCGACGGCGAAGGGCAGGCCGACGCCGTCGTCGATGACAGCGATCTGCCACCGAACACTGGCGCCTGCACCGCCAGCGGCTGTGAGAACGGGAGCCCCACGACGACCCAGCTCACCGGCAACGCCTGCGACGAAGCGGGTGGCAAGGTATGCCTCAACGGCGCATGCGTCGCCTGCTCGTCGCCTCGGGACTGCGCGGAGGGCGTTTGTACCTCCGAGGGAGCGTGCGCCGAGCCCGTTTGCGATGACACGGTGAAAAACGGCGACGAGAGCGACACCGACTGCGGTGGCTCCTGTCCGCCTTGTCCTGACCTGTCCACCTGCGGCGTCCCGGCAGACTGCCAGAGCCTCGTGTGCGCAGGAGGGTTTTGCGAGGCGGCGACCTGCTTCGATGGCACCGAAAATGGCGACGAGACCGACGTCGACTGCGGCGGGGCGAGCTGCAGCCCCTGCGATGTCGGGCAGAAATGTCTCGGACAAACGGACTGCGCAAGCGGCGTTTGCTCGGGAGGACTCTGCCAGTGAGCCGCTGGTCGAGGGCGCCGGACGGCACGCTGCGCTTTGGCATCATCGGCTGCGGCGACGTGACCGAAAAGAAGAGCGGTCCCGCCCTTCAAAAGGCCGAGGGGTCGGCGCTCGTGGCGGTGATGCGGCGGGACGCGGAGAAGGCCGCCGACTACGCACGCCGTCATGGGGTGCCGCGCGCCTACTCGGACGTCGATGCGTTGCTCGCCGACCCCGACGTGGACGTCGTGTACATTGCGACGCCGCCCTCCTCCCACTGTGAGCTCGCGCTGCGCGTCGCAGCGGCGAAGAAGCCTTGTTATGTCGAGAAGCCCATGGCGCTCGATCCGGCGGAGTGTGAGGCCATGAACCGGGCCTTCGAGGCCGCCGGGCTGCCCCTCTTCGTCGCCTATTATCGACGCATGTTGCCCAGGTTTCGCCGTATTCGTGAGCTGATTCACGAGGGGGCCATCGGGCGCCCACGTTTTGTACAGGCCAGTTTGTGGAAGCCCACCTGGCCCCCCGAGCACGACCCTTCGACCTTGCCATGGCGGGTGAAGCCAGAAATTGCTGGCGGCGGGCACTTCGTCGACCTAGCCAGTCATCTGATTGACTTCTTGGACTACGCGCTTGGCCCCATCGAGGAGGCCCGTGGACTGGCCACCAACCAGGGCGGCCTCTACCGCGCCGAAGACACGGTGAGCGCCTCGTTGCGCTTCGCCTCGGGCGCCTTGGCTAGCCTAACCTTCTGCTTTTCGGGCCCCGAGCGCTACGACATGAACGTCATCGCTGGCGACAAAGGCAAGCTCGTCTTCTCGACCTTTGGGCAGGAGCCCGTCGTGCTCCAGCGCGACGGGGGTCAAACGCAGTTCGACCTCCCGCACCCAACGCATTTTCAACAACCCCTCATTCAAACCATGGTCGACGAGCTGCGGGGCACGGGCAAGTGCCCGAGCACGGGCCGTACGGCGGCCCGCGCAACGCAGTTTGTCTCGGACATCTTGCGCGAATATTACGGCGGCGCGGCCGCCCCACCGGTCAAAGCAGGTTGAGGAAGCGGCGGGCGCGGACCTCGCCCGCCTCGACGAGCTCTTTGGCTTCGTCGTCGCCGATGCGCAGGTGCTTGCAGAGCTCGGTGATGAAGGCCTTCTCCGTCTCGTGTTGGGTGCCGTCGACGAAG
>CAYLJT010001130.1:0-1931 GCA_964383995.1 uncultured Polyangiaceae bacterium | reverse complement strand
GCCGAATCGCGGCTCGTCGTCGATACCAGGGACGCCTTGCGAGACACCGAGGGCGACCACGGCAAGGTCACGCGCCTTTAAGCCTCCTCCCCAACAGGCCTTTTGACATCGCCCCGGACCTCGCCCCCCGCGCACGAGCCCGTTGACCCCGTGACGGTGAAGGCGGTCAAACCGGGCGTCTGGGCCCGTCACGGCGCCAAGCTCGTCATTTCGCTGGTGCTCGGGGCGGCCTTCACCTGGGCCATGTCCCACGGCGGCATACCGCTTTGGCCCCCCGGCGACGTGCACCTGGCTCCCTGGGCGATTCCAGGCTTTTGCGGCGTCATTGCTTTGGCGCACCTGGCCCGCGCAGGCCGCTTCAGGCACCTTCTAGCGCCCCTCGGCAAGGTGCCTTTGCGCGAGGTCATGGCGGCCAGTTGGATCGCCTTCGCGATTATCCTATTGGCACCCTTGCGCAGCGGCGAAGTGGCAAGACCCCTGCTTGTAGCCCGAAAAAAGCGTGTCGGTCTTTGGGAGGCGACGGGCGCGATCGGCGCCGAACGGGTAGTCGACGCGCTGGTTTTGTCGACTGTCCTGGTGCTCGGTCTGGCGTTCGTCAGGCCCCAAGACCCCCTGCCCGATCACGTGGGCGAGCTGTCGGTGCCGGTCTCGGCCGTGCCCGGCGCGGCCCTTTTGGCGGCCTTCGTGTTCGCTTGTGCGTTCGTGGTGATGGCGCTCTTTTATTGGCGTAGGGACCTGGCGAGGCGCCTTGTCGCAGGCACGCTCGGCCTGGTCTCCAAACGGTTGGCGGACGCCATTGCGAGCATCGTGGAGAGGCTCGCCACAGGCCTCGGGTTCTTGCCCAACCGCCGGTTGTTGCTCGCGTTCGTGGGCGAAACGCTCGTGTATTGGTGCCTTCTGGTGTGTGCCACCTGGATTCTGCTCTCGGGCGTGGGCCTGCCGGAGGCGGATTTGGCGCGCGCCGCGGTGGTGATGGGGACGACGGGCTTAGGCATCTTGGCCCCCTCGGGGCCTGGCTTCTTTGGCGTCTTTCAACTGTCGGCCTACATGGCGCTGGCCCTCTTTTGGGCCGAAGATCGGGTGCTGACCTTGGGCGCGACGTTCGTGTTTTTCTATTACGTGCTCCAGGTGGCTGGCCACCTCGTGTTCGCGCTGCTCGGGCTCGTCATCGACCGAGACAGCAAATAACTTGGCCTAGCCCAAAGGGCTCTGATAACAGCGGCGCGATGCGACGTGTCGCGCAGGCTTTCCTCCTCATCGCCCTCGCCGGCGCCCCCTTTGCGGCGCTCTCCCTCGATCCGGCGACGGCGAGCGCCAACATGGCCTATTCGTCGCCGTACACGTACGACCAGACCTTCAGCACCGCCGTACGCATGTTGCGCGTGGATCTGGGCCTGAAAATCGTCGAAAAAGACCCGGACGCGGGCTACTTGCTGTTCGAGTACAAGAGCAACGAGAGCGGCGCGCGCGTGTCCAACGGAGCCATGGAGCTTGTGCGCGGAGCGGACCATGTGCTCGTCAGCGTGCGCATCCCCGCCATGCCGAGTTACCACGAGACGATGGTCGTCGACCTGTTGGCGAAAAAGCTCGCCGCGGACTACGGCGA
The DNA here is from genome assembly GCA_964383995.1 of uncultured Polyangiaceae bacterium. Lineage (GTDB taxonomy): Bacteria > Myxococcota_A > Polyangia > Polyangiales > Polyangiaceae > CAYLJT01. The sequence goes on along the minus strand of CAYLJT010001130.1, from coordinate 325 downwards.
GCCTCCCAAGCGCGTCGAGCCGACGCCGCCCGCCCCCGATGGTGGCAAGAAGGACGACGCCACGGAGTGGGACGAGGGCGATCGCAGCAGCGACGACGACTAAACAAGAGGGACCATTCGCGCAAAAAGGCCCGCCAAGTCAGCGGGCAAGGGCGCGCTGACCTCCACGCGCTCCCCCGTCGTGGGGTGGTCGAAGGCAAGGTTTTGCGCGTGCAAGGCGAGCCGCGCGAGGCCTACGTTTTCGCGAAAATACCGGTTAATCCGACCTTCCCCGTAGTTGGTGTCTCCGACAAGCGGATGGCCGAGGTGCTTCAGGTGTCGTCTT
>CAYLJT010001129.1:0-1932 GCA_964383995.1 uncultured Polyangiaceae bacterium | reverse complement strand
CTTCTCGCGCTCCATGATTTTGGCGATGCCGAAGTCGAGCACCTTCACGCGATCGCGACCCAAACGCTCCGGGTCCTGCGCCAGCATGATGTTCTCGGGCTTCAAGTCACGATGAACGATGCCAAGCTCGTGGGCGGCGCTGAGCGCGTCGCAGGTCTCCACCATGATGCGCACGCTGCGCGCAGGGGGCAGGCGCCGCTCGAGGGCCAGCGTGTCGTACAGATCCTTGCCGCGCAAAAGCTCCATCGCCATGAACAAAAGGCCGTTGTCCACGCCGAAATCGATGATCTTGACGGTGTTCGGGTGGGACAGCCGCGACGCCGCCTTGGCCTCCCGCTCGAACCGTTTGACGAAGGTGACATCGGACGCGAGGTGCCGATGCATGATCTTCACCGCGACCTCGCTCGGCTCCTGGTCCTGCTCGCCGCGGTAGACGGCTGCCATAGCCCCCTCACCGATGTATCCGGTGAGCCGAAAACGGCCCGAGAGTGTGCGGCCGACGAGATCTGCACCCATGCGAAGTGCCCGATGCTACGCCCGAAGCGGCGAAAGCGTTCTACCGTTTTATCCCTGTTTTTTGATCCCGAGCAGGGCCTCGATGATGGGCCGGGACCCCTGCACCGCCACGCGCTGCATGTAGAGCCCGAGACCCCGCGCGCCGCCGAGCTCCTCGCCGCCGCCCGCGCGCCCCGGCCCGCCGTGGATGCTTTGGGGCAGCACGGTGCCCGGTCCGGGCGTCTGATCGGCGATCTTCTCGCTGCCGAGCACCACGCGGCCGTGGAAAGGCGCGATGCCGAACAGCACATCGCCGGTGAACGCGCGGTCGTCGCTGTACACCGAGCACACGAGCCCCCCGCCGCCGCGGGCGACGGGCGCCACGAGCTCTTCAGCCGTCCCGCCGTAGGGCAGCACGGTGCTCACCGGTCCGAAGACCTCGTGGTCGTGCACGGCTTTCGGGCTTACATCCTTCGCCAAGAACAACGTCGGGGGCACGAAGAAGCCCTTGCCCTCGGGGGCGCCGCGCCGCTCGAAGGACCCCGCGCCGGTGAGCTTCTCGCAGTGCTCGGCGATGCGCGCGATACCCGCCGACACGTCGCGAAGTTGAGAGGCCGTCGCCACCGGGCCCACGGTCACGTCGTCGCGCGAAGGGTCCCCCACGACGGCCTGCGACAGCCTATCGACGAGCTCTTCGCGCACCCGTTCGAGGCTCGCCTCCGGCACGAAAACCCGACGAATCGCCGTACATTTTTGGCCCGCCTTCTGGGTCATGTCTCGGACAACGTCGCGCAGGAACAGGTTGTACGTCTCCGAGCCCGGCTCCACATCGGGCCCCAAAATCGCGCCGTTCAGGCTGTCCGCCTCCACGTTCACGCGCACCGACTGGCTCACCACGTTGTCGAGCCGTCGCAGGTGCGCCGCGGTGTCCCCCGAGCCGGTGAACGCCAGCACATCCTGGCCGCCGAGGTGGCTCAGCAAATCGCCCGGCGAGCCCGAAACCAGCGAAAACGCGCCCGGCGGCAGCACCTTGGCCTCCACCAAGATCTGCGCGATGCGAAAGGCCACGACGGCCGTGCTCGTCGCCGGCTTGGTGATGACCGGCATGCCCGCCAGGATGGCGCAGGCGGCCTTCTCGCCGAAGCCCCAGGCGGGGAAATTGAAGGCATTGACATGCACCGCGACGCCCGCCCGCGGCACCAACATGTGCTGTCCAAAGAAGCGCGGCGAGCGCCCGAGCTGCACCCCTTCGCCGTCGACGAGCGCCCGCGCGTCGCCCAAGCCCTTGGCCAGCTCGGCATAGTAAGCGAGCGTGCCCCACGCGCCATCGACGTCGAACTTCGCGTCGCTGCGCGTGTTTCCCCCGTTCTGAATGGCGAGCTCGAACAGCTCTTCGCGGTGCGCGTGGATGGCCTTCGACATCGCCCCGCACAGGGC
>CAYLJT010001128.1:0-1934 GCA_964383995.1 uncultured Polyangiaceae bacterium | reverse complement strand
ATCACGGCCTTCGCCCCGATCTGGCGCTCGCGCGAGTTGGTCCCGTGCAGCACCTCGTCGAGCAAGAAGAGCACGGTGGGACCCGGCTGCTCGACGCTGGAAACCGTGGCTTTCAAGCGCAGTAGCTCGGCGTAGAAATGAGACACACCGCTGTCGAGGGAGTCCGAGATGCGCATGCTCGTGCGCACGCGGAGCGGCGAGAGGCGCATCGACGTCGCGCACACGGGCCCTCCCGCGAGGGCCATCACGGCGCCGAGACCCATGGAGCGGAGCATGGTGCTCTTGCCCGACATGTTGGAGCCCGTGACCATGAAGCCGCTCAAATCGCCCCCCAAAGCTGCGTCGTTATCGACACGTTTGTCGGCCGGCAGCAGCGGATGTCCGAGACATTCCGCCTCGTAGCGCGCTGGACCGTCTTGCACCTCAGGGAACGCGTAGCTCGGATGATCGTGGGCGTAGCTGCCGAGGCTCGCCAAAGCCTCGATCTCGCCGAGCGCGTCGAGCCACGCGCGCACGTCACGCCCCGAGCGCCGCCGCCAGGCCTCCAGCGCCAGCGCGACGAACAGGTCGTAGTTGAACGCGAGGTTGGCCAAGAGGCCGATGATTTGGCCGTGTCGAAGCTCGGCCCAACCGACCAACGAGCCCAGTCGATCCATCTCCGCAGAGGCCGAGCGACCGTCGTGTTTGAGCTTTCGCTGCAATGAAAGCAGCCGCGGCGACGTGAACGACGCGGCCTCGAGCACCGCGAACATGCCGCGATAACGTCCGAACGGCGCCTCGCGGGAGGACGCGCGGGCAACCACCGCGTCGATCGTCGGTCGCAGCGAGAGCCACACGCTCACCTGCACGAAGAACGGGATCAGCCACGCGGCGCGCAACCACTCCGAGGGCTCGGACACCAGGCGTCCCGTCGCGAAGAGCGCGGCGGTAACCGGCACACAAACCCGCGCGATCGCGACCAAGAGGCGCCGCGTCGGGGACGCATCCGGGCCGAGCTCGACGCGGTCCTCGGCCCACGCGAGCACCGGGTCCACGTCGGCCTTCGCACCGCCCGCCACGACGCCCTCGAAGGCCAGCTCCTCGCGCAGGCCATCGAGGGTCGCAAGCTCCTTCACCGCGGCCTGGCGCTCGGCCACCTCCGACGCATCGGCGGGCGCCATCAACCACGCTGCCAGGGTCGCTTGGCCGCGCGCCGTTTGGGCCGTGACGAGGCGTTGATACAACGAGGCGCGGCCGAGCACGTCGAGATCCCCCGCGTAGCCGTGGTTGGGCTCCACGAAGCGCTCCCCTTTTTCGGCGAAATCGACGGAGTCGCCCTTGGCGCGTTTGATCGAATCTTGGACCAGCAACTTTCTTTTTTCGAGCCGGAGCGTGTGCGCGACGAGGCGGCCGTGGACGGCCACCAACACCGCGAACGCGAGGCCCAGCGCCAGTACGAGCCAGCCCACGAACGCGGGACCATGGCCCGCGAAGCGATAGATCGCGAGGCCCACTGCGCCGAGAAAGGTGAGCCCCCTCGCGGCCGAAAGCCGGCCCGATCGCGCATCGAGCTCGGCGTGCTCGCGCGAAAGTGTCTCGAGGCGCGCGGCATAGCCGCTTACAACACCATCGCCTTGGGGCTCGCTCGGCATGGTGCGCGGGATGCCAGCGAACCCTGTGGACAGCAATTGTCTTCCGAATTTGCCTTATTTTGAGCCCAATTCTGGCTCTCATTTCGGCTTTACAGCCCGCAAGCCCCGCGCGACTCTTCGCCGCATCGACACGTCGCTCACCCTCCAAGGAGCCCGCATGCACCGTCGCTTTTCTTCGCTCGCCCTCTGTACTGGCCTCGCCGCCGCGGGACTTTTTGTCGCGCCGACGGCGCTCGCGAACGGCAAATTCCCCGAAGCCGATTTCTTCGTCGCGGCGCCTTCGAGCCCGGACCAGCTCGTGGT